>DATHQQ010000154.1:0-8094 GCA_035482595.1 Verrucomicrobiia bacterium | reverse complement strand
GGCGAGAATCTGGGGGATCACATCGCCGGCGCGTTGCAGGATCACCCGGTCGCCGATGCGCACATCCTTGCGCGCGATCTCGTCCTCGTTGTGCAAGGTGGCGCGGGCGACCATGACGCCGCCCACATTGACGGGCTCGAGCTCGGCCACAGGGGTCAGCGCCCCGGTGCGCCCGACCTGGATCCGGATGTCGCGGAGCAAGGTCTCCGCCTGCTCGGCGGGGAATTTATGGGCGATGGCCCAGCGTGGGGCGCGGCTCACCATGCCGAGGCGCTCCTGCCAGTCGCGCCGGTCGACCTTGTAGACGACGCCGTCGATGTCATAGGGCAGCTCGGCGCGCTGCGACTGGATATGGGCGTGGAAGGCCAGCGCCTCCTCGACATTGCCGCAGAGCTTGGCCAATGGATTGACGGCGAAGCCCCGCGCCTCGAGCTTCTTCAGGAAATCGGATTGGCTCTTGCCGAGGGCCGCTTGATCCATCTCGCCCGGCGAATAGGCGAAGAAATGCAAGGGGCGGCTGGCGGTGATGCTCGCATCGAGCTGGCGCACGCTGCCGGCGGCGGCATTGCGCGGGTTGGCGAAGAGGGGCTCGCCCGCGGCCTGGCGGCGCTCGTTCAGCTTGGCGAAGTCGCTGCGGCGCATATAGACCTCCCCGCGCACCTCGAAGACCTTGGGCGGCGCGCCCTTGAGGGTCTTGGGCACATCGGCCAGGGTCTTGAGATTGGCGGTGATGTCCTCGCCCACCGTCCCGTCGCCGCGGGTCGCACCCTGGACGAATTTCCCGCCCTCATAGCGCAGGCTGGCCGAGAGCCCATCGATCTTGGGCTCCGCCATCACCTCGACGGGGACATCCTCCGCCAGGCCGAGAAAGCGGCGGACCCGGGCGAAGAAATCGCGGACATCGGCTTCCTCGAAGGCATTGTCGAGGGAGAGCATGGGCAAGGAATGGCGGACCTTGGCGAAGCCGGATGCTGCCGGGGCGCCAACTTTCTCGCTCGGGCTGTCGGCCCGGCGCAGCTCGGGAAAACGCGCCTCGATCGCCTGGTTGCGCTGGACCAGAGCGTCATAGGCCGCGTCGGATACCTCCGGCGCATCCTTCTGATAATAGAGCTGGCTGTGATGAGCGATCCGGGCCGCGAGATCGGCAAGGGCAGCCTTCGCCTCCACCTTGGTCAGCTTGTCGACTGGCTTTTCCGCTGCTGCCTTCTGCGGCTTCTTCATGCTCCCCCTCCTGCGGCGATCAGCCGATCGGCCGCCGCCCGCGCCTCGTCGCTGACGGTGGCGCCGGAGAGCATGCGGGCGATTTCCTCGCGCCGGGCCGGCCTGTCCAGGGCGACGACGCCGGTCAGATTGCCGGCTTTGCCGCTGCTCTTCTCCACCCGCCAATGATGGGTCGCTTGCGCGGCGACCTGGGGCGAATGGGTGACGACCAGAAGCTGCCGGCTCCGGGAGAGCCGTGCCAGCCGCTCGCCTACGGCCGCTGCCGTTGCGCCGCCGATGCCGCTGTCGACCTCATCGAAGACCATGGTGGGGGCGCTGCCCGAGGCCGCGAGAACGACCTTGAGGGCGAGCAGGAAACGCGCCAGCTCGCCACCCGAGGCGATGCGCCCGATGGGCCCCGGCGCCGTGCCGGGGTTGGTCGCGACCTCGAAGGCGATGCGATCCTGACCCTTGGGGCCCCATTGCGGCTCGGCCAGGCGCTCGAGCCTTGTGGCGAAGCTCGCCTTCTCGAGCTTCAGGGGGGCGAGCTCCGTCAGCACGGCCTTGTCGAGCTTGGCCGCGGTCTTGCGCCGGGCGGTGGAGAGGCGCTCGGCATCGTCGATATAGGCCTGGCGCGCCAGAGCCTCGGCCTTGCCCAGGCCGGCCAGCGCGCCGGTGCGGTCGTCCAGCCGGGCAAGCTGGCCATCGAAGCGCTCGGCCAGCGCGGCCAGATCGTCGACGGCCACATTATGCTTGCGGGCGAGATCGCGCAGCGCGAAGAGCCGCTCCTCCAGCTTCTCGAGCCGGCGGGGATCGGCGTCGAGATCGCGGGCCAGGCGGTTCAACAGCTCCACCGCCTCGGTCAGCTCCGCCTGCGCGCGGTCGAGGGCGGCCACCGCTGGATCCAGCCTTCCGCCGGCCTTGTCGGAGATCCGGTCGAGGCGGCGGCGGGCCTGGTTCAGCAGGGTCTCGCCGCCACGCTGGCCGCCGAGATCCTCCAGCGCCGCCTCCAGGGCCTCGCCGAGCTTGGCGCGATGCATCATCAGGCTGCGCTGCTCGGCCAGAACCGCTTCCTCGCCGGGCTCGGGCTTGATCGCAGCCAGCTCCTCGGCGGCATGGCGCAGATAGGCCTCGTCGCGTCGCGCCGCTTCGATCTCCGCCTCGGCGGCGGCGCGTGCCGCGCTGGCCTCCTGCCAGGCGCGCCAGGCCGCGGCGGTGCTCGCGGTATCGTGGCCGCCATGGGCGTCCAGCATCTCGCCATGGGTCGCGGGATCGAGCAGGCCATGCTGCTCGAACTGGCCGACGATCTCCACCAGCCCGTCGCCGACCTGGCGCAGCAGGCCGACGCCCACCGGCTGATCGTTGATGAAGGCGCGGCTGCGGCCGTCGGCGCCGATCTGTCGGCGGAGCAGGAGATTGCCTTCGACCTCGAGGCCCTGCTCGGCGAGAAGGGCGGCGGCGGGATGGCGGGCGGGCAACTCGAACTCGGCAGTCACGCTGGCCTGGGCAGCGCCCCGGCGCAGGAGGCCGGCATCGGCGCGCGCACCCAGCGCCAGGCCCAAGGCATCGAGCAGGATCGATTTGCCGGCGCCGGTCTCGCCGGTCAGCACGCTCAGCCCCGGCGCGAAGGCGAGATCGAGGCGGTCGATCAGGACGATGTCGCGGATGGCAAGTCCGAGGAGCATCGCCGTGCGAGCCCGTCAGAAGACGTCGTTGAGCCAGGAGCCGGGCTTCTTCTCCGGCTTCAGGTTCTTCGCTTTCAACAGATCGTAGCTCACCTGATACCAGGTGCTGCCCGGATAGTTGTAGCCGAGCACGGCGGCCGCCGTCTGGGCCTCGTCGGTGACGCCCAGCGCCAGATAGCATTCGGTCAGGCGCTCGAGGGCCTCGGGCACATGGCTGGTGGTCTGATATTTCTCGACCACGCTGCGGAAGCGGTTGATGGCCGCGAGATATTGCAGGCGGCCCTCGTACCAGCGTCCGATCTCCATATCCTTGCCGGCGAGATGGTCGCGGGTGAGATCGATCTTGAGCGCCGCGTCGCGCGCATAAGACGTGCCCGGGAAGCGGTCGACCACCTCCTGCAGGGCGGCCAGGGCCTGCTCCGTCGTCTTCTGGTCGCGGCGCACGTCCTCGATCTGCTCGTAGTAGCACAGCGCCTTCAGATAATAGGCGTAGGCGGCGGCCTTGTTGCCGGGATGCAGATCGAGGAAATGTTCGACGGCCGCGACGGCCTCGTCGTAGCGGTTGCCGCGGTAGTAGGCATAGGCATCCATGATCTCGGCCTGGGGCGCGATCGCCGAATAGGGATGCTGCTTCTCCACCTCCTCGAAGAACCGGGTCGCATCGGCGATATTGCCCGACTGGAGCGCGGCCATGCCCTGGTTGTACAGCGCCTCGGGTGGCTCATCAGGAATCTGATTCTTGGCGGCTAAGTCGGCATCCGACTGGCAGCCGGAGAGGGCCGTCCCTAGGAGGGCGCCCAGCAGGCCGCCGATCAAGGTCAGCGCCGCAAGCCGCGGCAACCGTCGCGCCCGATGGTTCATTCAGCTCATGTCTCGCTGTGACGCGGCCGCCCGCATTATTTTGTGGGGCGCACTATAGGCAGCGCGCTTCGGCCTCTCAAGCGCCAGGGTCAGCCACGTCGACGTCAGCCGCGAAGGCCGGCCGCCCGCCGCGGCTCGGGCACCACCGGGCCGCTCGCGTTGGAATCGCTCCAGCACCAGGCCTCGCGGCGCTGGAACAGCGCGCGCAGGAGACGGTGGTTCAGCTTGTGGCCCGAGCGCCGGCCCTCGAAGCGGCCGATGATCGGCGCGCCGGCGAGATAGAGGTCGCCCAGCGCATCGAGCGCCTTGTGGCGCACGAACTCGTCGGGGAAGCGCAGGCCCCCTTCGTTCATGACGCCGTCATGAGTGACCACGATGGCGTTCTCGAGGGAGGCGCCGCGGGCCAGCCCGGCCGCGCGCAGCGCATCGACCTCATGCAGGAAGCCGAAGGTGCGGGCGCGGCTCAGCTCGTTCTTGAACGCCCCGTTCACCAGATCGATCTGGCAGCGCTGGCGCGCAATGGCGCCCGCACCGTAGTCGACCTCGAAGTCGATGGAGAAACCCTCGCCCGGCCGGAGCGCCACGCTGCGGCCGCCGGCGGCCAGCGTCACGGGGCGCAGGATCTTGACGAAGCGGCGCGGCGCGTCGAGCTCGGCAACCCCCGCGCATTCGATCAGGAAGACGAAGGGCCAGGCGCTGCCGTCCATGATCGGCAGCTCGGGCCCGTGGATCTCGATCAGCAGATTGTCGATGCCGCCGCCCACCAGCGCCGCCATGACATGCTCGATGGTGGCGATCTGGACGCCCTCGGATTCGAGCGCGGTGCACATGGGCATGTCGGCGACATGGCGCCAGTTCGCGGGGATCGAGACGCCGCGCCCGGCGAGGTCGGTGCGGCGGAAGACGATTCCGGAGTTCACGGGGGCGGGAAGCATGGCCATCGAAACATGGCCGCCATGATGGAGGGCCGTACCGGAGCAGTGGATCGCGTTCTTCAGCGTCGTCTGGCGCTGCAGCGCGCGGGCTTCGGGCGCCGGTCGTTCTGACTCAGTCATCAATGTTTTTCTCTCGAGATACCAGGTCGGCGACCCCCGTGCCTCACGGGGTCCCCGGACCGGGGCTTTGTGCCGCGTGTCCGGGGGTCCAGTGAAGGCGCCGACAGGGTATTGCCCTTTCGGCGTTGCGTCCAGCAGCCCTTCTAGTTCGCCTGGCGCCTCAAAAACGCCGGAATGTCAAGCAGATCCTCCTCGGCCCGGCTGGTGGCCAGCCGATCCTTGGGGTCGAGCCCGCTCAGCCGCGGCTGCACCGGCGGGGCCGCATAAGAGGCGGCGGCCGGCTGGGCCGTGTAGGTCGGCGCGGCGGGGGCAGGCTGCGGGGCTGCCGGGGCCTGGGCGCTGGGGGCGGGCGCCGGTGCCGCGGGCCGCGGCGCCGGGCTTGCCCTAAGCTGCGGAGCGACCGGCTCCCGGGCCTCAGGCGCCGCCGCCGTGACCCGAGACCAGGCGCTCCCCGTTACCCGGCTGAAAAGATTGGGCATTTTCCGGGGTGCCGGGGCCGGCGGCGGGGCCGTCAGCGGTTCCGCCGCCATCGGGGGGGCCATTTCCGGCTGGGGGGCCGGGGGCATCCTTTGCACCGGCGGGGGGGCCACGAAGGGCTTCTCCGCCGGGGCCGTCCGCTGCGCCGCGGGCTGCGGCATCGCCTGGGCGCGGGCGGGCTGGGCCGTCATGGCCGGCTGCATCATCCGGGCTTCGGCCACGATGGGTGCCGTGGCGGGTGCATAGGCCGGCGCCGCCATTGCCACGGGCTGGGCCGCCAGCGCCGTGGCCCCCGCCGTCTCGCGGCGGATCTCCATGCCGCCCGCCGGGGCCGAGGCGACCATGCCGGGCTCCTGGCGCTCGGCCGGCGCCGGCACCGAACGGCCGGTTCCGGTCACGAGGCTGAGGGATACCGGGCGCGGCTGCTGCAAGGCGATGCCGTCGATTCCGGTGGCGACCACGGAGATGCGCACCTTGCCTTCGAGGCTGGGATCGAAGGTCGAGCCGAAGATGATATTGGCTTCGGGATCGACCTCGCTGCGGATGCGGTTGGCCGCCTCGTCGACCTCGAACAGGGTCATGTCGAGGCCGCCGGTGATGTTGATCAGCACGCCGCGCGCGCCCTTCATGGACACATCGTCCAGCAGCGGGTTGGAGATCGCCGCCTCGGCCGCCCCGATGGCGCGGTTCGGCCCCTCGGCCTCGCCGGTGCCCATCATCGCCTTGCCCATCTCGGTCATGACGGCGCGGATATCGGCGAAATCCAGATTGATGAGGCCCGGCTTCACCATCAGGTCGGTGACGCCGCGCACGCCGCAATCCAGCACCTGGTCCGCCATGTTGAAGGCGTCCGCGAAGGTCGTCTTCTCATTGGCGATACGGAACAGGTTCTGGTTGGGGATGATGATCAGGGTATCGACGAACTGCTGCATCTCCTGGATGCCGGCGTCGGCGATCCGCATGCGATGCAGCCCCTCGAAATGGAAGGGTTTCGTCACCACGCCCACGGTCAGGATGCCCTGCTCGCGGGTGGCCGCGGCGATGACGGGCCCGGCACCGGTGCCCGTTCCCCCGCCCATGCCCGCGGTGATGAAGACCATGTTCGAGCCCTGGAGCTGACCGATGATCTCGTCCAGCGCCTCCTCGGCGGCGGCGCGGCCGACGTCGGGGCGCGATCCGGCGCCGAGCCCGGAGGTGAGGCTCTGACCCAGCTGGATTCGACGCTGGCAGAGCGACTGCGCCAGCGCCTGGGCATCCGTATTGGCGACGATGAAATCGACGCCTTCCAGATTCTGCTTGATCATGTTGTTGACGGCGTTCCCGCCCGCGCCGCCGACACCGACAACGGTGATCTTGGGCTTGAGCTCGAACGGAGCGTTCGGCATCGAAAGGTTTAAGGTCATTTTCATCCTCCGTTGTCAGCGTACTGTCATGTCTTTGCCGGTCAAGCCGGCTGCGTTTGTGCCCGGTTTTATTGACGTTCTCGACACTGCTTCCCGCCGCTAGAAATTCTCCTTCAACCAATTCCCGAGTCGCCCGATGAGGCCGTTGGGCGCGTCCGCATGCATCCGACTCGGCCGCGGCTCATCGGTTGCAATCCGCTGGGCATAGCCGATCAGCCCCGCCCCGACGGCGAAGGCGGGCCCATTGGTCGATTCGGCGAGACCGCCGATCCGGATCGGCCGGCCCATGCGGACCTGCTTGTCGAGGACGAGCTGGGAGAGCTCGCGCACGCCGGTGAGCTGGCTGGCCCCGCCGGTGAGCACGATCCGCCGGCCCGCGATCTTGTCGAAGCCGCTGGTCTCGAGTCGCGAGCGCACGATCTCGAAGGTCTCCTCGAGGCGCGGCTGGATGATTCCGACCAGAATCGATTTGGGGATCGTGTTGGCCTGGGCCTGATCCTCCTCGCCGACCTGGGGCACGGTGATCTGCTCGCGCTCGTCGGCGGGGGAGGGCACGCAATTGCCGTAGAGGGTCTTCATCCGCTCGGCATGGGCGATCGGCGTCGAGAGGCCGCGCGCGATGTCGCTGGTCACATGCTGGCCGCCGATGGGGATGCTGTCGGTATAGACCACATTGCCGTCGAAGAAGACGGCGAGGGTCGTGGTGCCGCCGCCCATGTCGACGACGCAGACGCCCAGGTCCATCTCGTCGTCCACCAGGCTCGCGAGCCCCGCGGCATAGGGCGAGACCACCAAGGAGCGGATGTCGAGATGGCAGCGGGCGATGCAGGTGCTGAGGTTGCGAACCGGCCCCGCCGCCGCCGTCACCACATGCATGTCGACGCCCAGGCGCTCGCCATACATGCCCCGGGGATCGCGGATGCCCCGGCTGCCGTCGATGGTGTAGCCGACGGGGATCGAGTGGATCAGCCGGCGGTCCGGCGTGGCGTCGAAGACCTGGCCCTGGTCCAGAACCCGGCGCAGATCGACATCGCCCACCTCATGGCCGGCGATCGCCACCTCGACGCCGATGGTTTGGGAGGCCGGATGGCCGCCGGCCACATTGACCGTGACGTCGCGGAGCGTCTCGCCCGCCATTTGCTCGGCGGCATGCACGGCGGTCAGGATCGAGGCCTCGGCCGCCTCCATGTCGACGATGGCCCCGCCGCGCAGGCCGCGGGCGAGCTGATGGCCGATGCCGATCACCTGCGGCCGACCATCCTCGCCGCGCCGGGCGATGAAGCAGCAGACCTTGGTGGTGCCCACATCCAGGGCCGCCGTCAGATCGCCGCCGGTGCTGAGTCTTGCTTTACGCATGATGCCTTCGTCCCCCTAGGTGTCGTTGCCCGGCTGGCGGCGCAGCTCGGCCGCCGG
>DATHQQ010000153.1:0-11302 GCA_035482595.1 Verrucomicrobiia bacterium | reverse complement strand
CCGACGCCGAGCTTCAGCACCTCGCGCCCCACCAGCCGGCCGCCGTCGCGATCGGCCTGGCGGATGGTGCAGAGATCCGCCTCGGGATATTTGAGCGTGTCCTGGAAGATCAGCAGGGGCTGGCGCAGGGCGAGCAGGGTCTCCACGATCCCGCGGCGAAGCGAATCGGCGCCGGAGAGCATGACGCAGATGGCATCGGTGCGGATGCCGCGGATGATGGAGGAGGAGCGGAAGGCCTCCGCCGACAGCCCCTGCATCAGCAGGCCGTAGCCCATGGTGTTCAGCCGGTTGCTGAGGCCGGCGACGACATGGGTGGTAAAGGGATCGGCCAGATACTGCGGGGCCTCGTCGATGATGATCATGCCGATGGAGAGCTGCTTGGCGAGCCGTAGGCCGCGCGCCATGCTGTGCGGGCGATAGCCCAGGCGCTCGATCTCCGCCGCGATCCGTCCGCGGGTCTCGGGGCGCATGGTCCCGATCCGCTCGTTGAGGAAGTTGGAGATGGTCATGGGCGAGACGCCGGCCGCCTTGGCGACATCGCGGATGGTCGCCGGGCTGCTGCGCCGGGGCGCCTGGACAGGTGTCTCGGCCGCCGTCGCCATCGGCGCCTTCTTCGCCCCGCCCCCTGGGCGGGACCGTTCCCCTGCCCGCTTCGACCCGAAGGATTTCATCGGCCCTGCTCTCCCATGACGGGGGCCGAATAGCAAGAGGGCGAATACTTCGATTTGAATGGCGGCAAAGCAGGGCTTGGCCTAGCTTCAACGGGCATTCTTTGGGGACGATCGGTCAATCATGCCACGCCTTCGGCAGACAACCAGCCGCGGTTCGGCCTATCGCATGCGGGGCATCCATGGCCGGGTGGTCGGGAGCATCGGCGAGGGCATCATCAAGGGCCGCTACCCGCCGGGCAGCCTGCTGCCGCGCGAACCCGAGCTGATCGCCAAATTCGGCGTCAGCCGGACCGCGCTGCGCGAGGCGCTGAAGGTGCTGGCCGCAAAGGGGCTGGTGGAAACCCGGCAGCGAGTGGGCACGCGCGTGCGCAGCCAGGAGCAATGGAATCACTTCGACCCGGAGATCACGGGGTGGAATCTCGCCAATGGATTCCGCGACGGCTTCGTGCACGACCTGATCGAATTCCGCCAGATCACCGAGCCCGCGGCAGCGCGCCTTGCCGCCCAGCGCGCGAGCGTCAAGGATCTGGCCGCGATCGCGGCGGCGCTGGAAGCCATGCAGGAAGCCGCGGTGGAGAAGGATCCCGCCGCCTATGCCGAGGCCGATGCGCGCTTCCACATCTGCGTCTTTCTCGCCTCGCACAACAATCTGATGGCGAGCCTGTCCTTCACCATCCGCCAGATCCTGGAGACCACCTTCAAGGCGCATCAGACGACCAAGGGCGCCAAGGCCTACGGCTTCACCGAGGATCTGGCCTTCCATCGCCGGGTGCTGGAGAAGATCGGCATGCGCCAGGTGGAGGCCGCGGGCAAGGCCATGTCCCGACTCGTGACGGCGGCGGAGCATGACCTGACGACCGCCCCGGCAAAGCGGGGCCGCAAGCGCTCTTAGATTATTTTCTTATCGTCATTCCCGCGAAAGCGGGAATCCAGGGCGACAAGCGAGATCATGGCCCTGAATCCTCGCTTTCGCGGCGATGACGGAAAGGGGGGATTCAGCGGCGCCCGCGCGCCCTACACCGGCAGCGGTGAGCTCCGGAACAGGACGCGGCCTGCCACGGCGATCTCCACCTCCTGGAGATAGGGGCGCAGCGCCGTTGTGTTCACGGTGATGCCCAGCCCCGGCCCATCCGGCAG
Source organism: Verrucomicrobiia bacterium (assembly GCA_035482595.1). GTDB lineage: Bacteria > Pseudomonadota > Alphaproteobacteria > Dongiales > Dongiaceae > DASXQK01. The sequence goes on along the minus strand of DATHQQ010000153.1, from coordinate 9,494 downwards.
GCGGATCAGGCCATCCTTGTCCGGCATGATGTGGTTCAGCGATATGTCGCGGCCCAGGGAGCGCGGCGCGAAGGGATATTCGGCGATCCGATGATCGGCGAGGCCAGCATAGGGCTGCAGCGAGGCCGAGAGAGCGAGGTGTGAGGTGAAGGTGTGGTTGACGAAGGTGACGCCCTTGGCCGCCGCATGATCCGCCACTTCCTTCGCCGGACCCAGCCCGCCGATGCGCCCGGTATCGATCTGGACGAAGCCGACCTTGCCGAAATCGATCAGATTGAGGGCCATGGGCGCGGAGTGGCAGCCCTCCCCGCCGGCCATGCGCACCTTCCGCCCGCGGTCCGCCAGCGCGGCATAGGCGCCCAGCGCATCGGGCAGGAAGGGCTCCTCCAGCCAAAGCACGCCGAAGCGCTCGAGCGCCGGCAGGCGGGCGGCGGCGGCTTCGACATCCTGGGCGAAGATCTGGCCGGCATCGATCAGGACCTCGGAATCCGGCCCCATGCCGGCGCGCGCCGCCTCGATATGGGCCGCATCCTCCGCCACGCTGCCGCGGCCATAATTGACCCAGCCGAATTTCACGGCGTGGAAGCCCGCCTCGCGGGCGGATTGTGCCTTGGCTTCCGTCTCCGCTGGCGTTTGGCCGAAAAGCTGGGAAGCGTAGGCGAGCTTGGGCGAGGCGCTCTTGTAGCCGAGCAGGCGCCAGACCGGCTCGCCTCGCGCCTTGCCGAGCGCATCCCAGAGCGCGATCTCGATCCCGGAGAAGGTATGCGCCGCCTGGAGCAGATCCATGCTGTTGAACTGAACCGCGGCACGGATGCGCGCGATATCCGCCGCATCGTTCAGCGGCTGGCCCAGCACCGATTCGCCCACCGGCCGGCAGGCGCCGTGGGACATGGGGCAGACATAGCTGGCGATGCAGGTCAGCGGCGAAGCCTCGCATTCGCCCCACCCCACATGCTGGCCGGCCTGAACCCTGACCAGCAGGGCGTCCTGGCTGCCATCCGCATCGGTGGTGACCTTGGGCATGGACAAGTAGAAGAAATCGACGGCATCGATCTTCATGCGGGCGGCTCGCGCAATATGACAGGGACCCCGAAGGCGGCCGATGCCGCCCATGACGATCGAATTATATTATTTTTCGGGGCCGGGCTTCAAGCCCGCGAGATCGTGGCCTGAAGGCCGCACGAAGCCCTGCCTGGCGCAGCGCCGGCAAGGCCGGCACCGCCGGGCAGGAGTCGCCTAGATCGCCCCTTCGCAGCACTTCGGCTGCTTCTGCGCGCTATCCTTCTCGATACCGTAGCGGAGCTGGATTCGCCCGACCAGCTCGTCGCTCTGGCCGTCCATGAAAGTCAGCTCGTCACCGGCGAGCCTGGCCCAAGCTTGCTTGGCCTTGCCCTTCACCTGCTTCCAGTTCCCGGCGACCATGTCCCAGTTCATCTCGGCATCCTTCCTGCACGGCAGCGAGTACTTGAAAAAATGGGGAGGCGGCGAATTTGTTCCGCGATTTGCCACACGCCCCCTGCCCTGGCGCGGGAGGAACTATCGGGGCGGGGATTGCATTTGCCCGAGAAGCAGCAATTGGAAGACGGAGGCGAGGATGCCGCGCGGCGACAAATCAAGCTATACGAGCAAGCAGAAGCGGGAGGCCCAGCATATCGAAGAGGGTTACGAGAAACGCGGCGTCGGCAAGAAAGAGTCCGAGCGCCGCGCCTGGGCGACGGTGAACAAGATGACCGGCGGCGGCAAGAAAAGCGGATCGGGCCGAGGCAAGAAGGTGAATACGGCGCCGGCGAAGAAGGGCGGCCGCCTGGGCGGGGCGGCGGCGGCGGCTCGTCCCGCCGCGGCCCGCAGCGCATCGGCGCGCAAAGCCGCCAGAACCCGGGCCCACAAGGCCGGCTAATGGATCTGCGGTCGCGGCTGGTTATTTCCGGCTGCGACCGCTGAGAAGACCCAGGAGCGCCGCCCCGACGAGGATGGTGGTCTTGTGGTCGCGAAACAAACCGGGCAGCACGCTATCGACGAGGTTGGAAAGGCCCGCCGCCGGATCGACATTCGCTGCCCGGGGCCGCAGACGCCGCCGCGGCAAACGGCAGAGCAGGAGCGCCAGTCCGGCGAGTATGACCAGGGCCGCGGCGGTGATCAGTGGTGCCGCGACAGGGCCTAGATGATGGCCGACATAGATCCATAGGCCGGCCATGGCACAACCCACCGCCCCAAGAAGCAAGGTCGAGGCGAGCAATCCCGCGGCGAGATAGATAACCCCTCGCACCGCCGCATCCTTGGCTTCACGCACTGCCATGGCCTGCACGAGCAGAGAGAGACCCAGGCGCAGCATGACCCCCGCCTCGCCTGCTCAGCGCAACAGGAAGCGGCCGCCGATGAGCCCCGCCGCGAAAGCGATCGCCAGAACCGTCAATGGCCGGTCTTCGAGGTCGTGAAAAAGCGCTCGCGCGGAGCGATGGCCTTCATTGGCCAGCCTCGCATAGAGCTCCTGGGCTTCCTCGGACATATCGCCGGCATCGCTGCGCAGGCTTCGCACCAGCGTGGCGAGATCATCTTTCAGCGAAGCGAGATCGTCGCGCAGTTTTGCCAGCTCCTCGGCGGGATCCTCGGCGGCGGCTCTCGTACTCCATTCGCTCATGGCATTGCTCCTCCAAGGCCGCACACCCAAAGGCCGCGCATCCGCGCGGCCAATTTCGGGCTCGAGATCAGACGCCGGTCAGCTCAGGTCAAATCGCCGGCGGTCGGCTCCGGCCGACGAGGCCGGCGATGAGAGCGACGAGAAACATGACGAGGAAGATATAGAACAGGATCTGTGCGATCCCGCCGGCCGCGGCCGCCAACCCTCCGAAACCGAGAGCGCCGGCAATGAGAGCGATAACGAAAAATACTGCCGCCCAATACAGCATGGCGTCCTCCAGTGATCCTACCGAAAATCCGGCCTCGTGACCCTGGCTTCGAAAGTCTTGCCACGAAAGCCATCCGTGACCCGCCTCGAGGCAGGTCGGAGGTAGAACGCAACCTTTTCCCGAAGGTTCCCCGATCCTCGCCGGGCTTGTGACAATGATGGGGCCAAGTTCCCTGCCATCTTTGATCCGGGAACCTCGCCGCCCATGTCAGTTCCACGCGAGTGCGGGGGTCAATACCAACCCAACGTCTGATGGCAAGGAGAGAGCCGATGACCTCAAGTCTCAATCACGAGATCCTCGAGCATGTAACCCATCTCAACGCGCTGGCGCGTTTCCTCGCCCGCGACCGCACATTGGCCGACGACCTCGTCCAGGAGACGCTGCTGCGGGCCCTTCATTATTCCGAGCAGTTCGAAAGAGGCACGAATCTGAGAGCATGGCTGACCACGATTCTCCGCAATTCCTATTTCAACGAGAAGCGGAGCGATGCGCGCCGGCGGCGGCTGATGCAGCAGGGATTCCCCATCCATGCCGAGGCGCTATGTGCCGCCGGCAATCAGGAGAGTCATTTGGAGCTTCGTGAGTTCGAGCGCGTCTTCGTCACTTTGTCGCCGGTCCAGCGCGAGGCCATCACGCTGGTGGGGGCGAAGGGATATTCCTATGAAGAGGCGGCCGAGCTGGCTGGCTGCGCGGTCGGCACCATGAAAAGCCGGGTATCCCGGGCGCGGATGGCCTTGCAGGAAATGCTGAGCGAGGGGCAGCCCCTGGGCGAGGAACGGATGCTCGCGGCTAATTGAACGCCCGTTCCCGTCATCCCCGCGAAGCGGATCCAGGGCAACCGGCAAGGTCTCGATCAAGTAGTCCTGGATTCCCGCTTCCGCGGGAATGATGGCACGGGGATATTCGCTTACGCCTCATCCACCAGTACCGCGACCGGCAGCAGGGCAAACAAGGGGGCGAGGGCCAGGCGCCGGCCCTTTGCCTCGATGCGCGTTCCCGTGAACAGGTCGATGTAGGAGGTGGGCGCGTCGGGCGGCAGGGTGAGGTGAGTCGATCCCCAGGCCGCGCCCCCCGGCAGCTCCTTGTCCGAAGCTCCATGCAATCGGGCGAAGAAGCGCCCGACGGCGACGAGCATCCCGCGATCACCCTGGCGACGGCGAAAGGCAAAGAGATGCCTGGCGGCCAGGCCGCTGCCGCCCAGCGGCTCATAGCTGCCCTCGGCAAAGAGTGCCGGGCAGCGGCGTCTCAGAGCGAGCAGAGCAGCGATGACATGGAGCTTGATCCGGCCATCCCGCCAGCCTCGCCGCAATTCTTCCCAGGCCTTGCGCCGCGCCGGCGACTCCAGCGATGCCGCCGCCATCGCATCGCTCAGCATATTCCGGCGTGCGGCAAAATCGACAGGCCGGCGATTGTCGGGATCCACCAGGCTCAGGTCCCAGAGCTCCGATCCTTGATAGATGTCAGCGACTCCGGGTGCCGTCAGCTTCAAGATCAATTGGGCAAGGCTGTTCATGACGCCGAAGGGGGCGATTTCGCCAAGGAAGTCGGTGAGATCCTCGATGAATTCCCGCGACCGCCGGCGGTCGAGGAGCCCCTCGAGAAAACCGAGGCAGGCCCGCTCGTAGTCGATGTCGGGATCGAGCCAACTCGTCTCCTGCTTGGCTTCCCTAAGGGCCTTCACGAGATAGGCCTTCATCCGCTCCAGGAAGGCCGCGGCCGATGAGCCGGTAATCCTGCCCGGCGCCAGGAATTCGAAGGGCCAGGCCCCGACCAGGGTCTGATAGATGAAATATTCATCTATCGGCCGGGGTGCGCCGTTTCTTCCTTTTCGCAGCCCCTTGTTCAGCCTTGCCCAGCGCCGCACCCGTCTTGCCCATTCGGTAGGGATTTCCGAGAGGACATTCAGGCGGGCCCGGCTATCCTCGCCCCGTTTGGTGTCATGTGTCGCCGTCGCCAGCAGGGCGCCCGGCCAACGCGCCCGGCGCTCGGCCAGTGCGCGATGACCTACGGCCACCGTCAGGCCGAACAGCGCCGGCGCCCCGCCCACCTCATTGAGGGACAGCAGCCGGGGATAACGATAGAAGCTCGTATCCTCGAGACCCTTGGCCATGACCGGCGCCGTGAACTGCTGGAAGCGCATGGCGGCATCGACCACGGCCCCAGACCGGCCGCTGCCGCCGCCCTTCAGAGCTCCCCGCAAGTAGGAAAAGACGGCGCGTCGACGGCCCCGGACGCCACCGAGCGCCGCGGCCACCGCGCGGTCGATCAGGCGACGATCCTCGGGGGCGGCACCGGCCGTGCTCACATAGGAACGATAGAGAGGGAAGCCGATCGCGATCCCGCGCAGCGCAGCGCGCAGCTCATCGGCCTCGAAGCGGGGCGCGAGCCGCTGAAACCGCGCCGTCAAACGGTCGAGGTCGGCGACGAAGGAGGAATCGATCACCTGGGCCTTGGCTTCGGCGAGGATGGCATCGAAACGGAGGCGCTTGCCGGCAAAGCCTTCGCAGATCCGCTGCAAAGGGCGCGCGCCGGCCGGATCGGTGAAGAGCCCATTCAGCAAGGCGATGAACTCATAGCCCGTCGTGCCCTGGACCGGCCAATCCGCACGCAGCTTCTCTTCCGCGCCCAGGATCTTCTCGACCGCGATATAGAACTCACCTGTTCTGCTGCGCTCGCCCCCGCCGGTTCGCACTTGCCGTTCGACGAAGCGGCGCAGCCGGCGGCAATAGGCGGCGGGATCCTTCAGACCATCCACATGATCGAGACGGAGGCCGTCGAGCTTGCCCTCGGCGATGAGCCGGCCAATCAAGCCATGGGTGCGATCGAAGACCGCCGGCCGCTCCATCCTGATTCCGATGAGCTGGCTGATATCGAAGAAGCGGCGGTAGTTGGCGCGCGTCGCGGCGAGGCGCCAGTGATCGAGGCGATAGTGCTGCCGGCTCAGCAGGCGCTCCAGCGCGGCGAGTGCCTGGGAATCCCCCGGCTTGACTGCAAAGCGGGCAGCAGCCTCGCTCAGCACCCTGGCCACCGCCGGGGATTGCCCGGCGAGCAGGGCAAGCCCCGTCTGCATATCGGCGGCGCGCTGGCGGGTGGCGGCCCCACCATCGCTCAAGCCCTCGAAGCCGCGGGCCAGGCGCCGCAGGGCCTCGATCCCGGCATCCTCGGTCCCGCAAGGGGATTCCGGCAGGCTGGCGCGGATGATCTCGGCATAGTCCTGCGGGCGCAGCGGAAGGCGGTGCTCGAAATACCAGATGTCGAAGCGCCCCTGCTCGCGGTCGAATCTGACCGGCAGCTCGCCGCGCGCGGCGACCTCCGCCAGAGAATCCGCCAGGAATGGCACCAGGATCTTTCCTTCGAGCTCCGGCCAGGGCGGGGTCCAATCGACGTCGAAGATCTCCGCCGCCGGGGATCTTTGGCCTCCTTCGAGCAGCTCCAGCCACCAGCGGTTGCGCATCTGACCGATGCCCATGTGATTGGGCACGAAATCGACGATCAGCTTGAGTCCCTGATGGCGGAGCTTGTCCGAGAATCTCTCGAAGCCCTCGGCCCCGCCGAGATCGGGATTCAGCCGCTCATAGCTCGTCCCGTCATAGCCGTGGGCGCTGCCGGGCTGGGCCTCCAGGATCGGCGAGAGATAGACATGGCTGATGCCGAGATCGCCGAGATAGGGCAGCAGGGCGCTCGCCGCCTCGAAGCCGAAGGACGCGTTGAGCTGCAGGCGATAGGTGGCCTGCGGCACAAAGGAAGGGGCGGGACCTTCGGATCGTCGGCCCCTCAGTGCGCGCGCTGCGGCAAGTGCCGCGGGACGGCCGCGCTCGGCCGCCACCGCTGCCAGCAGGCGTCTCACCTTCAGCTCGGCGAACAGCTCGGATGTCGACAGCGGCAGCTTGCGGCGCCAATTGGGATGCTCATCGGTGGTGCCGGGCATGTTGATCTGGTCGAGCGCGCCGGCCAGATCCTCGAGCTGCAGCATGGCGAGGCGCGAGCGGCTGCGTGCCAGGAAGCGATGGACTTGCTCGAGCGGTACTCGTTTACCAGCAACCGGCAGATGCTCCCGCGCAAGGGCAGCGCCTAGATCCTTCAGTGTGACAGGGCGGTTCTTCCGGTCGGCCTGCTCCGACGCCCGGTCGGGGAAGAGCGAAAGCTCCTGCTTGGCATCGATATCGCGACCAGTCCAGAATCCGGTCAGGGTGGGCAGGTCATGGGTCGAGACCTGGGCGAGCGCGTCGCGCGGCCAGGCGGAGGGCGGCAGGAAGGCGCCCTTGGGCCCGCGCATGAAATAGAGCAGGCGGTAGGAGAGGATGCCGCGGCTCTGCAGCATCTCGGAGAAGCCCTCCGGCACGGTGCCGAGATCCTCGCCCACCACCAGACAGCGGTTGCGTTGGCTCTCCAAGGCGACGACGCCCAGCATCTCCTCGACGGGGTAGTAGACATAGGCGCCGTCCTTGGGCCCGCCGCTGCGCGGAATCCAGAACAGGCGCTTCAGCCCGAGGGCATGGTCGATCCTGAGCGCCCCGGCATGGCGCATATTGGCTCGCAGCATCTGGGTCAGGGGCCGATAGCCCGAGGCACGCAGGGCGCGGGGGTTGAGGGGCGGCATGCCCCACATCTGGCCCTTCATGTTCCAGGCATCGGGCGGCGCGCCGACACTCCAGTCGAGAGCGGAGCAGGATTGGTCGACCCAGGCATCGGCGCCGTCGGGATCGAACCCCACGGCGAGATCGCGATAGACGCCGATCTCCATGCCCGCGCCCTTGGCCACGGCTGCCGCGCCAGCAAGCTGGAGATCGGCCTGCCACTGCTGATATTCCACGAATTCGATCGCCTCCGCATGCTCGGCGGCGAAGCGGCGCACAGCGGCGGAATCCGGGCGGCGATAGGCCGCCGGCCAGGCGCGCCAGCTGCGCATCCGCGGATGATCGCCGGCCAGATGCTCGCGCAGCGTCTCGAAGACGGCGAAGCGGCGCAGGTCCTGTCCGCCCTCTGCCCGGAACGCGCGGAAGGCTTCGGCGCGGGGATCTCCCTCGCGCCCGAGATGGCGTTCGCGGAAATTTCGGTAGAGAAGGGTCATGGCCCGGCGCTTCAGCGCCGCGACCGCCGGATAATCCACAAGCTCGACCTGGCGCGCCTGCGTCAGGGCATCGGCGAAATCGGACTCGGCCAGCAGCGCGCGGGCCGGTTCGCATTCGGCGAAATCCGCGACGGCCGGGACATCCACGTAAAGCGGGTTCAGGAACAGGCGGCTGCTGGGCGAATAGGGGCTGGCTCGCGCCGGCTCGTCCGGAAACAAGGCGTGCAGCGGATTCACCCCCACCGCGGCGGCGCCGGATTTCGCCGCCCGGGTCAGAAGCTCGCCCAGATCGCTGAAATCGCCGATGCCCCAATTGCCCGGCGAACGCAGGGCATAGAGCTGGGCGGCAAGGCCCCAGGCGCGATGGCCGCCTTCGAGCCCCGGCGGAAGATGTGCGCGCGCCGGAGCCAGGATGAGATGCGTCGAGGCCTCGCCCTCGGATCGGCCGTCCCAGCTCAAGGTCAGGCGGTGATAGCCGAGCGCAAGATCGCCGGGGAGCCGCAGGGCGAGGCGCCGGCGCCTGCCGCGCCCCGCCGGCGCGTCGGGGAGGTGCTGCTGGCCGCTCCAGAAATCGCCGTTCTCCGCCGTGATCCCCCAATGCAGAACCTTGCCCGACCGCGGCAGATTGAGAGCCAGGCGAAGCGTGGGGGTGCGGGCGGTGGCGACGATCACCGGCTCGACGATGCGCCCCGCTTCCTCCGCAGCCAGCTCGGCGAGAAGCTGGCGCGGCTCGACACCGCCGTCGCCGGGCAGGAGCGTCCGCCAGAGCTGCTCCACCGTCTCGGCGGGAATCGCCTCCCGCTTGCCGATTTGGTCGACATAGCCGAGCTCGATGCCGAGCCGCCGATTGAGCGCCGCCGCATCGCTCATCAGAGTGGCGCCTCGGACAGGAACCAGCCGACGAACCAGGGCGGCAGATCGCCGAGCGCGCCGTCCCTCAGGACGGTCCGGTCGCTCATCCAGATCGGGCGACCCGCGACCTCGACCGAGCCGGCGCGCGCGGCAGCAGCGGGTAGCGCCACCAGGGTCAAGCGGGCGCCATGGCCGAAGACCCACCGAACCGTCAGCAGATCCTCGGCGGTCTCGAAGGACGCCCGCGCCAGGGGCTTGCCCAGCCGCGGTATGATCTCCCGCGCCCGGATCGCCAGCAGCTCGCGGCAGTGTCGCAGCCAGGCGGCATGGCGAGCGTCGGACTGCGTCGACCAGTCGATTGCGGATTGCTCGAGGGAGGCCCTGGCGCAGGGATCGGGGATCGGCCGCGCCTCCTCCGGGTGAAAGCCGGGGAAGCGCTCGAGCTCGCGCCGGCGGCCCTTGCGTACCGCCTCGGCGAGCTCCCCCCCGAAGTCGACGAAGAAGAGGAAGGGTTCGGCGGCACCGTGCTCCTCGCCCATGAACAGCATCGGAATCGAAGGGGCGAGCAGCAGGATCGCCATCATCGCGCGCAGCGCCCCGGAGTCGCTCAGCTGCGTCAGGCGATCGCCGAAGCCGCGATTGCCGATCTGATCGTGGTTCTGCAG
>DATHQQ010000152.1:0-4505 GCA_035482595.1 Verrucomicrobiia bacterium | reverse complement strand
CCGGTCAAGACGCTCTACAGCCTCTCACTGCTGGGGGAGCCGAAATATCCGGCCGACTTCAAGCATTTCGACTACGTCAATCCCGATGCGCCCAAGGGCGGCGAATTGAAGCGTGCAGCTATCGGCAGCTTTGACAGCTTCAACCCCTTCATCATCAAGGGGCAGCCCGCCGCCGGCACCACCTTGCTTTTCGAAACCCTCCTCACCCCCTCGGAAGACGAGGCCGACGCCAGCTACGGCTTGCTGGCGCAGTCGATCGAGCTGCCAGATGATCATTCCTGGGTGGCCTACAACCTCCGGCCCGAGGCGCGGTTCCAGGACGGGACGCCGGTGACCGCCGCGGATGTGGTGTTCAGCTTCAACATGCTTACCACGAAAGGCGACCCGCAATACGCCCTCTACTATGCCGATGTGGCCAAGGCCGAGGCTGTCGGCCCACTCAAGGTCAAATTCACCTTCAAGACCACCGCCAATCGCGAGCTCCCCGTGATCCTGGGCCAGCTCAATGTGCTGCCGGAGCACTATTGGAAAGACAAGGCCTTCGACGAATCGACGCTGACCCCGCCGCTCGGCAGCGGGCCCTACAAGGTCGATTCCTTCGAAGCCGGCCGCTACGTCACCTATCGCCTCGATCCCAACTATTGGGGCGCGAAGCTGCCGGTCAACATCGGCCTCAACAATTTCGGGACGCAGCGCTTCGACTACTACAAGGATCCCAACATCGCGCTCATCGCCTTCCTCGCCGGCGCCTACGACGTCACGGTCGAATCCAGCGCCAAGAACTGGGCCACCCAGTATGACGTGCCGGCGGTCAAGGACGGCCGGCTCATCCGCGATGTCATCCCCTATGAGCGGCCCGCAGGCATGCAGTGCTTCGTCTTCAACCTGCGCAAGCCGATGTTTCAGGACATTCGGGTGCGCGAGGCCTTGGGTTATGCCTTCGATTTCGAATGGGCCGACAAGAATCTGTTTTACGGCCAGTACAAGCGCACCAAGAGCTACTTCGAGAATTCAGAGCTTGCCTCGACCGGCCTGCCGAGCCCGGAGGAGCTGAAGATCCTTGAGCCTCTGCGCGGGAAGATCCCCGATGAGGTCTTCACCAAGTCCTTCACCTTGCCCACCACCGACGGCAGCGGAAATAATCGCGCCAATCTGCGTCAGGCCAGTGCCTTGCTGGAGCAGGCTGGCTGGACGGTGAAGAATGGCGTCCGCGTCGACAAGAATGGTCAGCCCTTCCGCTTCGAGATCCTGCTCGACAATCCGCTTTTCGAGCGGCTGGCGCTGCCGTTCATCCAGAGCCTGAAGCGCCTGGGGATCGACGCCACGCTGCGCACCACGCAGGACAGCGCCCAGTATACGCGGCGGACCCAGAGCTTCGACTACGACATGATCGTCGGCGCTTTTGGCGAGAGCCTGTCGCCCGGAAACGAGCAGCGCTGGTTCTGGGGTTCCGCCGCCGCCGACCAGCCCGGCAGCCCCAATCTCATCGGCATCAAGAATCCTGCCATCGACACCCTGATCGATCAGGTGATCTCCGCCCCCGACCGCCAGCAGCTCGTCGCTCGCACCCATGCCCTCGACCGCGTGCTGCTCTGGAACTACTACGTCATCCCGCATTTCTATATGGGTGCCGACCGCCTCGCCTATTGGAACATCTTCGACCGGCCGAAGGTCAGACCGCGCTACGCGACCGGCTTCGATGCCTGGTGGATCGATCCGAAGAAGGCGGAGGCCCTGAAGCAGCAGGGACGGAACTGATAATCGCCCGCCCCGCCTCCGCGCCGATCCGCTAGACCCTCATGGGCGCCTATCTCCTCCGCCGGCTGATCCTCATCATCCCGACCTTGCTCGGGATCATGGCCCTCAACTTCTTCATCATCCAGGTGGCGCCCGGGGGACCCGTCGAGCAGCTGCTGGCGCGGCTTCAGGGGACGGCGCAATCCTCGACGGCGCGCATCACCGGCGGCGGCGCGGATGTGATCTCAAGCGGCGGCGGATCCGGCACCGGTTCGACAAACAGCAGCTATCGCGCTGCCCGCGGGCTCGACCCCGCCTTCATCGAGCGGATCAAGAAGTACTACGGCTTCGACAAGCCGATGGGCGAGCGCTTCATGATCCTGCTGCGCAACTATGCCACCTTCGATTTCGGCAAGAGCTTCTTCCGCGACACCCCCGTGGTTGAGCTCATCATTTCGAAGATGCCCGTCTCGATCTCGATAGGTGTCTGGACGACGCTGATCGTCTATCTGGTCTCCATCCCGCTGGGTATCGCCAAGGCGGTCCGCGACGGCAGCCGGTTCGATTCCTGGACCTCGGCGGCCGTCATCACCGGCAGCGCAATCCCGGCCTTCCTCCTTGCCATTCTCCTCATCGTGCTCTTCGCCGGCGGGCGCTATGTGCAATGGTTCCCCCTGCGCGGCCTCACCTCCGACGATTGGAGCGACCTCTCCTGGCCGATGCGCATCCTCGATTACCTATGGCATATGGTCCTGCCCCTCATCGCCATGACCATCGGCGGCTTCGCCAGCCTGACCATGCTGACCAAGAATTCCTTCATCGAGCAGATCAACCAGCAATATGTGATGACCGCCCGGGCGAAGGGTCTGACCGAGCGGCGCGTCCTCTACGGCCATGTCTTCCGCAATGCCATGCTGATCGTCATCGGGGGCTTTCCGGCGGCCTTCATCGGGGCTCTCTTCGGGGGCTCGCTGCTGATCGAGATCATGTTCTCCCTCGATGGCCTCGGCCTGCTGGGCTATGACGCGCTGATCCAGCGCGACTATCCCGTGCTCTTCGCCGATCTCTACATCTTCAGCCTGATGGGGCTGATCATGAATCTCGTCGGCGATTTCACCTATACGCTGGTGGACCCGCGCATCGATTTCGAGAGCCGGTCGACATGACCGCGCTAACCGAGGCCCCACCGGCACGGCCGCGCTTCCTCGGCCGCCGGATCACGCCGCTGACCCAGCGCCGGCTCGCGCTTTTCCGCGCCAACCGTCGCGGCTTCTGGGCGCTCTGGATCTTCCTGGCTCTCTTCTTCGTCAGCCTCTTCGCCGAATTCATCGCCAACGACCGGCCGCTCCTCGTGCGCTTCGACGGCCATTTCTATGTGCCGGTGCTGAACGACTATACCGAGACGACCTTCGGTGGCGATTTCGAGACTTTCGCGGACTACAGGGACCCCTATGTCGCGGGACTGATCAATGCCAAGGGCTGGATGATCTGGCCGCTCATCCCCTATAGCTTCGACGCCGCGGCCCTCGACTTGCCGGGGCCCGCGCCCACGCCGCCCGACAGGCATCACTGGCTCGGCACCGACGACCAGGCCCGCGACGTGCTGGCCCGGGTGATTTACGGTTTCCGGATCTCGATCCTCTTCGGCCTCGCCCTTTCGATCGTCTGCACGCCCATCGGCATCCTCGCCGGCGCGCTGCAGGGCTATTTCGGCGGCGCGGTCGATCTCTTCTTCCAGCGCTTCCTCGAGATCTTCGGCTCGATGCCCACCCTCTTCCTGCTGATGATCCTGGCCAGCGCCGTCACGCCGAACTTCTGGTGGCTGCTCGGCATCATGGTCTTCACCAACTGGACCTGGCCGGTCGGCCTCGTGCGGGCGGAGTTCCTGCGCGCTCGCAACTTCGAATATGTCCGAGCGGCCCGAGCGCTCGGCGTCGGCAATGCCACCATCATGCGCCGTCACCTGTTGCCCAATGCGATGGTCTCCACCTTGACCTTCCTGCCGTTCCAGGTGAGCGGCGCGATCACGCTACTGAGCTCCCTGGACTTCCTCGGTTTCGGCCTGCCACCCGGCTCGCCCTCCCTGGGCGATCTCCTGCATCAGGGCCAGACCAACCTCCAGGCGCCTTGGCTCGGCATCACGGGCTTCGTCGTCCTGGGCGGGCTTTTGATCCTGCTGGTCTTCATCGGCGAGGGTGTGCGCGACGCCTTCGATCCGCGCAAGAGCCTGACATGAGCGATCCCGCCTCGGCCAAGACTCCGGCGCTGCTGGAGGTCCGCGACCTCTCCGTCGTCTTCGGCCACAGCCCGAAGCCCGCGGTCGATCAAGTGAGCTTCAGCCTCGACAAGGGCGAGACCCTGGCCATTGTCGGCGAGAGCGGCTCGGGCAAGACGGTGACAGCGCTCTCCATCCTCCAGCTCCTGCCCTATCCCCTGGCGCGCCATCCCTCGGGCAGCATCCGCTTCGCCGGCGAGGAGCTACTGGGTGCGCCGCGGACGCGGCTGCGCCAGATCCGCGGCAACCGCATCGCCATGGTTTTCCAGGAGCCCATGACCTCGCTCAATCCCCTGCACCGGATCGAGCGCCAGATCGGCGAGACCCTGGCGCTCCACAAGCATATGCCGGAGGCCCAGCGCCGGCGGCGGATCATCGAGCTGCTGCATCTCGTCGGCCTGCCCGAGGCGGAGAAGCGTCTCGCCGCATTTCCCCATGAGCTCTCCGGCGGCCAGCGCCAGCGGGTGATGATCGCCATGGCGCTGGCCAACGA
>DATHQQ010000151.1:0-2172 GCA_035482595.1 Verrucomicrobiia bacterium | reverse complement strand
AGTCCGTGGGTGAAATGTTCTCGATGAAATCCTTCAGATCCTCACGCACGCCGATGGCGGAAAAGGTGAGGAAGGTATTGGTCGCGATAGCCATGAGTCAGGTCTCCTGTTCGAGAAGGCGCGTCAGGGCCGCGGCTTGCTCGTCCGTGGTCCCATAGCGCGCGATGCGGGTCATGGCGGCCTTGTCCTGGCGCCCCTTCTCGGCCTTGGCATCGGAGCCGCCCCCGGGCTTCTGCACCCTGGGGACGCCGACTACCTTCTTGCCGGCCGCCGTCTTGGCGGCCTTCTGGCTCTTGCGATGGGCGAGCGCGTCGCGGACCACCAGCATCATCCGGTGATCGGCGACTTGCCCGATTTCTTGATCGGAGAAGCCGAGATCTCGGAGATAGCTGGTGCTTTCCGCGCTGATCGCCCTCGCCTTGACGGGATCGGCCACCTCCGGGAACTTCTGCAGCAGCAGCCTGCGCTGCTCCGCCAGATAGTCCCGGCGGCGGCCTTCCATCTCCGTCCGCTCGCGCTCCTGCAGAGCGTCTGCTTTGGCCTGGGCGGCGAGGAGTGCGTCTCGCCGCGCCTGCCAGCGCAGATAGCGGCCCGGATCGTCATTCGCCAGTTTCTCGAGGTCGGCGGTGCTCCTGATGTCGGCGAATTCGCCGGCCGTCTGCTTGGCCAGCTCGCCGATGACGGCCGAGAGGCTGGCCAGATATTGCCGCCGCTCGGTCGAGGCCGCTTGAAGCTCGGCTTCCGCCGCTCTGCGCTTCTCGGCCGCCTCGTTCACTTGCCGATTGAACGTCGCGTCTCGCTCATTCTCCCGGTCCGCGATGACTCGCTGGAGGTCGGGGGGGAGCTTGGCGAAATGCGCGCGCATCTCGGATGGCCACGACTTCGGTGGAGCGATGACCGCTTCCGGGTCGCCCTCGCCGTCGTCCTCTTCCTCCTCGGTGACCTGATCTTCATCAGGGCCGTCGCCCTCGCCATCGCCCTCGTCTTCATCTTCGGACTCGGGCTCCGCCTCGGGGCTCTCTTCGGGTGTCTCCTTGGCCTTGGAGCCGCCCTTGTCGGGTGTCTTTGCGGTCGTCGTCTTCCCCGCCTCGCCCTCGGGCTGCTTCAGCAGCGCCTCGAGGGCCGAGACGGTGGATTCCCCGCCGTCATGGGTGGTCGGGACGCCGGCGCCGGTATCGTCGTTCATTCCGAATCTCCCTTCTTGCGCCGCAAGGCGCGCTCATGGGCTTCGATCTCGGCCTGGGCGACCGAGCCGTCGTCGATCACCTTGCGCAGCCGCTCGCGAAAGGCCTTGGCGGCCCGCAGCATGCGATAGGCGTCCTCGCGGCCCGCGGTATCCTCCGCCCGGCTGCCCTCCCAACCGGCGCGCAGCTCCGCCTCGATGGCGTCCAGCGCCTCGCTGATGATCTCATCCTCGAGGATCGCCCTGGCCCGCTGGCCACGGTTCGCCTCGCGCCGAAGATCGGTCATGCAATTCCTCACAACCGTCATGGTCGGGAAAGAAGCTTGCCCCTGCGAAGGCAGGGGGCCGACCATCCACGAGTTTGCCCGCATAGGATCGAGCGCTCGCGCCGATTTCCTAATGACAGCTCGCCTCTTTGGGCCGTGAAGAAATGTTCACCACGGAGACTATGGAGGGCACGGAGCAATGGGAGCAGTTGGGTTGCGGCGCCGGAAGGCGGCACAGGGATCCGGCACGCGACCCGATCTCCGTGATCTCCGTGTCTCCGTGGTGAAGCACTTGCCGACCGCATGTAAAATGCATGGGCGACGAGCATTTGCTGCACACATCGGGTTCGGTTCAGGCAAACTCGTGGATGGTCGGCCTGCGCCGACCATGACGGCATAGAGAGCAGGGCTCGCCGGCTGCAACCGAAGCCTGGGAGAAGCCGCTCCCTCTCTCCCGTCACCCCGGCGAAAGCCGGGGTCCAGGGGCGAGTGGCAGGCACCCTGCCCGTGGCTCCTGGATTCCGGCTTTCTCCGGAATGACAGGAGGGGCATTGGCCCAGGGATCGCCGCTCATTACGGGCCGTCAGGTCACACCTGCAGAAAGCCCTCCAGCCGATCCGTCAGCACCGCGCAAGTCAGGCGGCCGCCATAGACCGCCCCCGTATCGACATTGATGCGATTGGGCTCGATCTCCGGCCTCTCCACCGGCGTATGCCCATGGAC
>DATHQQ010000150.1:0-2196 GCA_035482595.1 Verrucomicrobiia bacterium | reverse complement strand
GAAGGCCGACCATCCACGAGTTTGCAGGCCGTAAGCTGCATGTTGGAACGGCTTTATCGAATGAACCCGCCCCGTTGGGAGTCGTACGGACGTCGACAAGCCGAGGATGATCAGAATGAGGCGGCGAGTGGGGAGGACGGGGCAAAGAAACTCGTGGATGGTCGGCCTTCGCCGACCATGACGATAAAGAGGGAGCGAGGCCGGCGTGTCGGATGGTGACCGCGCTATGCGCGCCCGTGCGCCGCCTCAGCGGCGCGCGACCATCAGCTTCTTGATTTCGGCGATGGCCTTGGCGGGGTTCAGGCTCTTCGGGCAGGTGCGGGTGCAGTTCATGATGGTATGGCAGCGGTAGAGGCGGAAGGGATCCTCGAGATCGTCGAGGCGCTCGCCGGCGGCCTCGTCGCGGCTGTCGGCGAGCCAGCGATAGGCCTGGAGCAGGATCGCCGGGCCGAGATAGCGCTCGCCGCTCCACCAGTAGCTGGGGCAGGCGGTGGAGCAGCAGAAGCAGAGGATGCATTCCCAGAGCCCATCGAGGCGCGCCCGCTCCTGCGGCGATTGCGGCCACTCGCGATCGGGCGGCGGCGTCTCGGTCTTGAGCCAGGGCTCGATCGAGGCGTATTGGGCATAGGCGCGGTTCAGGTCGGGGACCAGATCCTTCACCACCTCCATATGCGGCAGGGGGTAGATGCGCACCTCGCCTTTGACCTCGGAGATGAATTTCGTGCAGGCGAGCGTATTGGTGCCGTCGATGTTCATGGCGCAGGAGCCGCAGACACCCTCGCGGCAGGAGCGGCGGAAGGTGAGGGTCGAATCGACCTCGTTCTTGATCTTGATCAGGGCGTCCAGGACCATCGGCCCGCAATCGGCGAGGTCGACCTCATAGCTGTCGAGGCTCGGGGTCTGGCCGTCGTCGGGGTTCCAGCGGTAGATCTTGAAGCCCTTCGGCGCCTTGGCTCCGGGCTTGCCCGGATGGGTCTGGCCCGGACGGATCTTGGAATTGGCCGGTAGGCTGAACTCGCCCATCGCAGGCTTCCTCTAATATACCCGCGCCTTGGGCGGGATCGACTGTATGTCGTTGCTGAGCGGCTGGAGGTGGACGGGCCGGTAATCGATGCGCGGCTTCCCGTCCTCGCCCATCCAGGCGATGGTGTGCTTCAGCCAATCCTTGTCGTCACGCAGGGAAAAATCCTCCCGCGCATGGGCACCCCGGCTCTCGGTGCGGTTGGCGGCCGAGACGATGGTGACCATGGCCTGGGCCAGCAGATTGTCGAGCTCCAGGGTCTCCACCAGATCGCTGTTCCAGATCATCGACCGGTCGGCGACCTTGAGATGGGGACGCTTGGCCCAGGATCGCTTCAGCTTCTCCACGCCTTCGGACAGGGTCTCTCCGGTGCGGAAGACGGCGCAGTCCGACTGCATGATGTGCTGCATCTCCAGCCGCAGATCCGCGGTCGCCACCTCGCCCTTGGCATGGCGCAGACGGTCGAGGCGGGCCAGCGCGCCCTCCCCGGCATCGGCCGGCAAGGCGGGCTGGCGCTCGCCCGGCGTCACGATCTCCGCGGCCCGATGGGCGGCGGCGCGGCCGAAGACGACGAGATCGAGCAGCGAGTTCGAGCCCAGGCGGTTGGCGCCATGGACGGAGACGCAGGCCGCCTCCCCGATGGCCATCAGCCCCGGCACCACGGAATCGGGATTGCCGTTCTTCAGCGTCACCACCTCGCCCCGGTAGTTGGTCGGGATGCCGCCCATGTTGTAGTGGCAGGTGGGCAGCACGGGGATCGGATCCTTGGTGCAGTCGCAGCCGGCGAAGATGCGGGCCGTCTCGGCGATTCCCGGCAAGCGTTCGTGGATCAGCTTGGGATCCAGATGCTCGATATGAAGATCGATATGATCCTTCAGCGGGCCGACGCCGCGGCCCTCGCGGATCTCCAGGGTCATCGCACGGCTGACCACGTCGCGCGAGGCCAGATCCTTGGCCGAGGGGGCATAGCGCTCCATGAAGCGCTCGCCTTGCGAATTGGTGAGATAGCCGCCCTCGCCCCGCACGCCCTCGGTGATCAGGCAGCCGGCGCTATAGATGCCGGTGGGGTGGAACTGGACGAACTCCATGTCCTGCAGCGGCACGCCGGCGCGCAGTGCCATGGCGTTGCCGTCGCCCGTGCAGGTATGGGCCGAGGTGCAGGAGAAATAGACCCG
>DATHQQ010000149.1:0-4710 GCA_035482595.1 Verrucomicrobiia bacterium | reverse complement strand
ATCGCCAAGCAGTTCGACGAGCGTTTCGGCACCACGACCAAGGTGACCTTCGGTCCCTCCGGCATGATGCGCGAGCGGATCGAGAAGGGGGAGCATGTCGACATCTTCACCTCGGCCGATATGGGCAATGCGAAGAAGCTGGTCGCTGCGAAGCGCGCCGCGACGGTGGTGCTCTTCGCGCGCAACCGCCTCTGCGGCTACGCCAAGCCTGCAGTCGGGCTGACGACGGAGAACTTTCTCGCCAAGGCGATGGACCCCGGCGTGAAGCTCGGCACCTCGACGCCCAAGGCCGATCCGGGCGGCGACTATACCTGGGAGATGTTCCACAAGGCCGACAGCCAGTCACCCGGCGCCTTCGCGGTGCTGGATGCGAAGGCTCTCAAGCTGGTGGGCGGGCCGCAGGCGGTGAAGATCCCCGCCGGCCAGAATGCCCAGGCCTATCTGATGGGCAGCGGCCAGGCGGACATGTTCATCTCCTATTGCTCGGGCGCCGATGAGCTGCGCAAGGCGATGGCGGATGTCAGCGTGGTCGAACTGCCGAAGGCGCTGGCGACCAGCGCTGCCTATGGGCTGACCGTGCTCGACGGCGCCAATCCCGACGCCTATCGCCTGGCCCTGTTCATCCTCTCGCCGGCGGGGCAGGAAACCCTCGTCAAATATGGCTTCAGCGCCGCGACCCTGCCCTGAGACGCTGGGGCAAGATTCACGGGTCAGCTCGATTTAAAGTGACCCAATCTTGCTCTAGGCGAGGAAGCGCCCGAGAAGGATCAGCCCGCCGGTGGCCGCCGCCGCTGCGATGACCGCCCCCGCGGCAGGGATCCAGGAATCCTCCCGCGCCACGGCGCCGGAAGCGTCTCCCAGCTGCTTGCGGCCATGGATCATGCTCGCCACCAGGTTTTCGCGGCCGAGGATCGAGGTGACGGCGATGGCGAGGAGATGCAGGCCGATCATGGCGAGCAGCAGGTCCAGGTTGACGGAATGGATGGCCGCCATCCTGTCGGCCCAGGTATCCGACACCAGCGGCGCCAGGGGCCCTTCGTAGTCGAAGGTGCTGCTGAACAGACCCGAGACCACTTCGGTCAGCAGCAGGATCAACATGACGGCGACCGCCCAGCCGCCCAAGGCGTTGTGGCCGGCCACCGGATGGGCCCGGCCGCGAAGAAGCTCACGGACATGAGCGAGCGCCGCCCGCGGTCCCCGGATGAAACTCGAGAAGCGCGCCGCCCGGTTGCCGGCAAAACCCCAGATCAGGCGGAAGATGAGCAGGCCGAAGAGGGCGAATCCGGCCGCCTTGTGCACGCCGTAATACTGCTCGCGATTGCCGGTGGCATAGGCGATGACGAACAGGAGCAGCAGGCTCCAATGAAAAAGCCGCAGCGGCAGGTCCCAGACCCTCACCGCTCCCTTGTCCGACAGCCCGGATCGCGCCATGCCGCTCAATTGCTGCGGTAGTCGCGGTGGCAGGACTTGCATGTGGCGACCACCACCTTGATCTCGCTCTTGACCTGGGCGCTGTCGCTGGCGGCGGTCGTCCGGGCAAGCTTTGCCGCCTGGGCAGCGAGTTGGCCCGCCAGCTGGTCGAAGCCCGCCCGATCGGTCCAGATCGCATCCGAGGCCGCCGTGCGCAGGCCGTCGCTCTCGCTGGTTCCGGCGGGGAAGAGCTTCGGCAGGCTCTTGGCGTCGCGCTCGATAACGCCGGCCGCCTGAGCGAGATCGCCGTAGCTGGCGGAATCGTCCCAATGGCCGGCGATGTATTTCAGCGCATTGGTCATCTCGCCGAAAAGAGAACGCCGGGTCTGGACGACCTCCGCACCGGTCATGGCGAAGGCCGCACCGGCGACGAGGAAAACGGCCAGGGCGGCGGCCACACGAGCCTGCCATCGAAACTGCTTCACGAAATTCACCTCGTTCTTCCAAGTCTGCGGAACGGCGGCCGGCCGCCGTCTGGCGCCGCCGCGCTTTGGCGGGAAGCTGACCCATCTACCTGACGAGAACCTGACGCCGCGCTCGCCGGCCTATGCACATCGGACAAGCCGGCGGCTGGGGAGAGGAAGCCGAGGCTTCTGCGGAAGCACCTTAAATTTCCGTCATCATCGTGGCGGGCAGCTGGCCCAGTGCAAGAGCGGGTCTTAAGCCGTATCGGCCTGAGACGATCAGGCTCTAGGATCCCGGGACCATGACAGCAGCCGGATAATCCGAATCATGGTCGCACGTCATCCCGACATCGGACCCTATGATTGCTTGGCCGCTTGAACCCGGACCACATGAACCTTCCGTGACTCGGTTAAACGTTATGAATGCGGCGGTAACGCAGCCTATCGTCACGACGGTTTGACTGGACAGAGCCCAGGACAAACCGCATCACCCAGCCCTTGCCGCGTGCCTTTTTGTGTGGGAAAGACGCAGCGACATGCCTCGATTTCACCGGATCGCCTCACGATGAGGCAGGAATCGACCCCACCGGCACTGACCCCGGCCGCCCTGCTGGTGAGGCTGGCGGCGATCGGCCTCGTCCTGTTGATCGTCGCCGCCGGCTTTGCCTATACGGGCGGATGGCTGGCACCCGATCGCCTGACGCCGGGGCGGTTCGCCGACGAGTTCCAGCAGGTGAACGGCGTCTATCCCGGCTTCCGCCGCAATCACGCCAAGGGGCTTTGCCTGATCGGCGTCTTCGACAGCAACAGCCGGGGCGCCCACCTTTCCAGGGCGGTCGTCTTCGGGCCCGGCCGCGTTGCAGTGATCGGGCGCTTTGCGCTCGCGGGTGGGCGGCCCTTCATCACCGACACGCCCCAGAACGTCCGTAGCATGGCGCTGCGCTTCACTTTGCCCGACGGCGAGGAATGGCGCATGGGCATGAACGACATCCCCGTCTTCCCCGTCGGTACGCCGGCAGCCTTCTACGAGCAGCTGGTGGCCTCCCGGCCCGATCCCGCCACCGGGAAGCCGGACCCGGCGAAGATGAAGGAATTCCTGGACCGGCATCCAGAGACCGTTCGCGCTCTCGCGGCCATCCACGCGGCGCCCATGTCCTCCGGGTTTGACAACGCGACCTACAACAGCCTGGACGCCTTTCGCTTCGTCGATGCCGCCGGCCACTCGACCCCCGTGCGCTGGTCGATGGCATCGGCGCAGCCCTTCGTGCCCGCGCCCGTGGCGGCCGATGCCGGCCAGCCGGATGCCGGCCAGTCTGATGCCGGCCGGGCCGACAAGAACTATCTGTTCGACCATCTGATGGCCGCGCTCCGCCGCCAGCCCCTGCAATGGCATCTGATCCTCACGCTGGGTCAGCCCGGCGACCCGACCGATGACGCGACCGTCGCCTGGCCCGCCGACCGGGAGCAAGTCGATGTCGGCACGCTGACGGTCAATCGGCTGGTGGGCGAGGCCGAGGGCGTCTGCCGCGACGTCAATTTCGATCCCCTCGTCCTGCCCGACGGCATCGAGGCTTCCGACGATCCGCTGCTCGCCGCCCGCTCCGCGGTCTATTCCAGCTCCTTCACGCGGCGCGCCGGCGAGGCCAAGACGCCCAGCGCCGTTCAAACTCCGGCGTTGGGGGTGGCAGCAGGACAATGAGAAACCCGGCGCAATTTCCTGTTCATTCGCGGCTGCTGCATTGGCTGATGGCCGTGATGGTCCTCGCCATGCTGTTCATCGGCGTCGGCATGGCCGCCTCCGTCTCGGAGCGCTATCATCTGCTGGTTTCGATCCACGAACCCCTGGGCATCGCGATCCTGGCGCTGGTGGTCATCCGTTTCATCAACCGGCTGTTCAGCCGGGTCCCGCCGCTGCCCGCCCATCTCGCCCTCTGGCAGCGGCTGGCGGCGGTGACATCCCACTATCTGCTCTACGCGCTGATGTTCCTTCTGCCGCTGGTGGGCTGGGGCATGCTTTCGGCCGCCCGGTATCCGATCGTGCTCTACGGTCCGCTGCAGCTGCCGCCCATATTGCCCCATGATGTGAAGCTCTATGCGAGCTTGCGCCAGCTCCACACTTATCTGGCACTCTTGCTTTTCGCGACGATCCTCGGCCATCTCGGCGCCGCCCTATTCCATGGCCTCGTCCATCGCGACGGCGTCTTCACCAGCATGATGCCCTGGCGGGTGCGGCCCGGCAAAGCGGAGCCATCAGCAGCGGACAGTCTGCCGGCTTCGGATGAAAGCCGCCCGGCATAGATGCAAGGATAAGATCGACCACGGAGGCACGGAGGCCACGGAGAAGAAAGGAATATGACCCGCGTCCGTAAGCTCGGAAGACGCATCTACTCCCTACTCCGTGACCTCAGAGCAGAAGCGCGACAAGTATCGCGCCAAAGATAGAGACGCCGCCGAGCACGATCAGCGGCAGCTTGACCACCAGCGCCGCCAGGAGGCCAGCGGCGAGGCCCGAGAGCGCCTCCGCTCCCACCTGGATCGCCTGATTATTGCCCATGGCGCGGCCCTGGGCCGTGGGATCGGCGGCGTTGGAGAGCAGGGTCGCGCAGGAGGGCAGGCAGACCGCCAGGGCCGCGCCCGTCAGGAACAGCAGCAACCAGAGCGGTGCCTGGCCCTGGGGCAGGATGACGGCGATCATGAACAGGCCGGTGAGGGCGGCCGACCAGATGGTGAGGGTTCTGATGGCGAACCGGCCCGAGAGGAATGCCGTCAGCCAGAGATTGGCCAGTACGATGGGGACCCCGACCCAGGCGACATACTCCGACATGGCGGAGACGTC
>DATHQQ010000148.1:0-2254 GCA_035482595.1 Verrucomicrobiia bacterium | reverse complement strand
CGAGGACGACGAGCTCGCCTATGCTTATCATGCGGCCAACGAACCCCAGGCGATGGCCTATGATCGCCGCCGCTCCTCCAAGGCCTATGCAAGGCGGGCCTTTGCCGTCTATCGGCGCACCCATGTCGAGCGCGGCGTGGCCATGGCGCTGAAAGCCGCCGGCCTTGCGCCGCATGGCCGGCTGAATGGCTGGCTGACGGGTCTCGGCTACTGGTTCCTTGCCTGGCGCACCCGCCGGCTCGCGGCCGCAGGCGTCTGACCCGGAACGCTTTTTCGGGTCTCCTCGGATTTTACTCTGGACAAATTCCAGATTTACGACTAAATTGTTAATTTGAAGCTTTAATCTAACACTTTGATCTAACAAGGATGTCCATGGAGCCCGCGATCCGGCCACGCACCTATGCCCAGGCCCTTGAGCGGCTGCGCCGCATCGGCCTCCGGCCCACGCGCCAGCGCCTGGCGCTCGCCAAGCTGCTGTTCGAGCAGGGCGACCGTCATGTCACCGCTGAGCAGCTGCATGAGGAGGCCGAGGCCGCAAAGGTCCGCGTCTCCCTCGCCACGGTCTACAACTCCCTGCATCAGTTCACCCAGCTGGGCCTCTTGCGCGAGGTCGTGGTCGAGCCGGGGCGGAGCTATTTCGACACCAACACTTCCGACCATCATCACTTCTTCTTCGAGGACGAGGCCAAGCTGATGGACATCCCGGGCGATCGGGTCGAGGTCAGCCGCCTGCCCACCCCGCCGGCAGGAACGACGCTCCGCCGGGTCGATGTCATCCTGCGCGTCGGGGGCCGTCTGAAGTAGTTTTTATTCATTCCAGATTGTTGACAAAGTCGTTGGCGGAGGGGATATTTCTTTGGAAAGTTCCGTCGTGACATTGGTAGATAGGGAGACCCTGAGATGTCGTCGCTGAAAGGTTCGAAGACCGAGAACAACCTGAAGGCCGCCTTCGCCGGCGAGAGCCAGGCGAACCGCCGTTATCTCTATTTCGCCCAGAAGGCGGATGTGGAGGGCTACAACGACGTGGCCGCCGTGTTCCGTTCGACGGCCGAAGGCGAGACCGGCCATGCCCATGGCCATCTCGAGTTCCTCGAGGCGGTGGGCGACCCGGCCACCGGCCTGCCGATCGGTAATACCGCCCCCAATCTGAAGGCGGCCATTGCCGGCGAGACCCACGAATACACCGACATGTATCCGGGCATGGCGCGTACCGCCCGCGAGGAAGGCTTCGAGGAAATCGCCGACTGGTTCGAGACCCTGGCGAAGGCCGAGAAGTCCCACGCCGGCCGTTTCCAGAAGGCCCTCGACACCCTCTAGGCCGACGCGGCTAACCAAGCACCTGAACGCCGTCGCCTGATCCGGTGGCGGTGCTGAGACTGATTGCAGCCTTCCCGCCAGCAGCCGGCGGGGACGGCTGCGATCGCCCGCAGGACGGATCCGATTCATGAGAGAAGGCAGCCTCGACGCGCCAACCCGCCATCCCATGGCGTGGAACGATCCCGACTTCGCCGATCCGGTGAAGCTGGACGAGGAGATGCGCCGCGTCTTCGACATCTGCCATGGCTGCCGGCGCTGCTTCAATCTCTGCGACAGTTTTCCTCGCCTCTTCGATCTCATCGACCAATCGCCGAGCGAGGAGCTGAAGGACGTCAAGAGCGAGGCCTTCGCCGATGTCGTGGAGGCCTGCACCCTCTGCGACCTCTGCTTCATGACCAAATGCCCCTATGTCCCGCCCCATGAGTTCAACCTCGATTTCCCCCATCTCATGCTGCGTTACCGCTATGCCGAGCGCGCTCGGGGCAAGTCCGAGGGGATGGCGGGCGAGTTGGCGAAGACCGACCGCAACGGCAAGCTGGGCGGCGCCGTGGCGCCGGTCGCCAATTGGGTCATCGAGCGCTCCAACAAGCTGACCCGCCCGCTGATGGAGAAGGTGGCCGACGTCCACCGCGACGCAGCATTGCCGAAATTCCACGGCAAGACCTTCGCCATGCAGGCGAAGGCCCAGCCGCCCGCGGTCAATCGCGAAGCCCCGGGCTTCGGGCGCAAGGCGGTGCTCTACGCCACCTGCTTCGTCAACTACCACAATCCCGGCATCGGCATGGCCGCGCGCGCCGTGCTGGCGCTGAACGGCGTCGAGACCGAGGTGGTCTATCCCCGCTGCTGCGGCATGCCGCAGTTCGAGCAGGGCGATCTCGCCAAGGTGGCGGAGAGCGCGCGCTCGGTGTCCGAGACGCTGCTGCCCTGGATCGAGAAG
>DATHQQ010000147.1:0-3181 GCA_035482595.1 Verrucomicrobiia bacterium | reverse complement strand
ACCGAAAGGGTGGACGGCGCCTCCTCCGGCTTCGGCTTTTCCACCAGGCCGCGGACCTCGACCAGCCGGCCCTCCTCCTTGCCCGTCGCCAGCACGCCATAGCGGTGGGTCTGCTCGCGCGGCACATCCATCACCGCCACGAGATTGCCGCCCACGCGGGCGTATTCCTCGACCATCTGCTGCAGGCAGGGTTTCGCCGCCATCACCATGTCGTCGGCGAGCAGCACCGCGACCGGCTCGCCGGCGGCCAGATGGCGCGCGCACCACACCGCATGGCCGAGGCCGTTGGGATGCTGCTGGCGGATATAGGCGACCTGGCCCGGCAGCGGCAACAGATCGGCGATCAGTTCCAGATCCCGGGTGCGGCCACGCTCGGTCAGGGTGGCATGAAGCTCGTAGGAATGGTCGAAATGATCCTCGATCGCCGCCTTGCCGCGGCCGGTCACGAAGATGAACTGCTCGATGCCGGCCGCCTTGGCCTCCTCCACCGCATATTGGATCAGCGGGCGGTCCACGATCGGCAGCATTTCCTTCGGCATGGCCTTGGTGGCCGGAAGAAAACGGGCGCCGAGACCGCCCACCGGGAAGATGGCTTTGCGTACGGGTCTGAATGTCATGCGGGATCCGTCGTTAACCGAGGGTGACTTTCTGCCATAGGGGCGCCGTCCTTGACAACCGCGGCCGGTGTCGCACCGATAATTGCCCGGGGCCGTCCCCTGGAGGCGTCCCTGGGGGGCCGTCCCAGAGGGGCCGTCAATGCCCCAAAAGCACGTCCCGGGCTTCGTTGAGGCGCGCCGCCAGATAGTCGGAGCCGCCGTGATCGGGGTGGAGCTTCAGCATCAGGCGGTGATGAGCCTCGCGGATCTGCGCTTCGCTGGCGTCCGGCGTCAGCCCCAGCATGGCAAGCGCTTCCTCGCGGGGCATTGCGCCACTCGCCGTCCGCTCCGAACGCCCTTGCTCCGCCTTGCCCTGCGATCCCTCCGCATCGCCCTCGCTTCGCCACTCGGGCCCGTGGATCCTGTCGAGATAAGCCTCGAGCACCGCCACGGCCTCGCGGTCCTCGCGGCGCACCTCGTCGAGCAACAGAAGCAGATCGGCACGGGAAAGTTCCCCCAGTCGCCGGCCGCTGAAGCGGCCCTGCTTCACTTGGCCGTCCACGCTGCCGGTGTCATGGTCCAAGCTGACCGAGAGATAGGCCGTGTCGACCCCCGAGCGCTGGCCCTGGGGCTGACCGATTCCCGCCAGTTGGCGCCGGGCCTGCCAGCGCCGCCAGAGCGGGTAGCCCAGGCTCGCCGCCATCAGCACCAGGCCGATCCTGCCGCCGACGACGAGCAGGCCCAGGCCGACCAGTGCCACGGCGATCGCCAGATAGCGCAGGACGGTCGCGAGCACCGTCGGATCGACGCGGCTGAGGCCCCGCAGAAGATAAATGATACCCACCAGCGCGATGAAGCCGAGGGCGAAATACGCCGGCATGGTCCTATTTCGCGCCGAGCTGGCGGGTCAGCAGCAGGGTCTTGCCGCCGGCGCGCCGGCTGAGATCCTGCAGCGCCTTCAGCCCGCCCGCCGCATAGACCGCCACGGCCCGCAGGAGTTCGGTCAGCTGCTGGGCGCTGCCGGCATCGAAGGGGCAATAGGCGCCGCCGGAGAGCTTCGCCAGCTGCTTGAAGGTGGCGGCGGCGAGGGGCTCATGGCCCTCGTGAAACAGGAAGACCGGCAGTCCCAGGACCCCCAGCTGGCCGGCCAGGTTGCAGAGGGTGTCGGCCGATTCCTCCATGCAATCGCCGACGAAGACCAAAGCGTTCACCCGCTTGGCCCTGGTTTCGGCGATGGCGTGCTTCAAGACACGACCGATCTGGGTGTGGCCGCCCAGGCAGGCCACCCCGGTCATCCGCCGGGTCAGCTCCGCCGCATTGTCGAGCCAGGGGAAGGCCTCGAAATCATGGAAGCCACAGTAATAGACGAGCTGGATGTCGAGCCCGCCCATCTCGCCGACGGCGGCGAACATCTGGGCCTGGATCTGGCAGGCCTGGTCCCAGCTCGGCTGGCGGCTGGCGGTGGCATCGAGGGCGAAGATCAGCCGGCCCCGCGGGCCCACGGGCCGCACGGTCGGCATGGCGGCCAGCTTCTGCAGGAAGGCGTCGACCGCGCCCGTCGCCGCTTTCTTCTCGGGCAGCTTTTCACCCATCGCACAGAGGTAGTACAGCTCGGGGCGAATGGCTAGTGCGGCCGCGGGCTAGAGATCCGCTCACCGGTCGGCTGGGCGCCTCCGGGTCAATTGCACTCGCCGCCTCAGGCCGGCGATTCGATCCCGATCACTTCCAGCAGCGCCCTCACCTCCTGCCGGGCCGCCACATGGGACATCTTCAGCGCGGGGCCGCCGGCGCCGAGATTCAGATCCAGCAGGGTGAGGCCGCGGGGGAAGAGCTCGCGGAAGACGACGCGCTCGGAGAATCCGGGGGCGAGGCGGAAGCCGATGCGCCGGGAGAGCTGCTCCAGCAGCCGGCCGATGTCGCGCTTGTTGCGGGCATCCAGGCTGGAGAGCCGGTTGCGCATGACGATCCAGTCGATGGCGGCACCCCCGCCCGCCAGCGCCCGGCGCTTGCGCTGCTCCCAGACCGCCTCGGCATAGACGCTGGGGCCCAGGATCTTCTGCCCCTCGCGGTCGAGCCGGGCGAGGAGATCGAGATCGAGGAAGCTGTCGTTAAGCGGAGTCACCAGCGTATCGGCGTGGGAATGGCCGATCCGCGAGAGGCCGGTATCGCTGCCCGGCGTATCGATGACGATGAAGTCGCAATCCTTGAATTCGGCCAGCGCCGCGGTGAAGCGGGTACGGTCCTCGGCCGCCGCCATGACGGCGGAATCCAGGCGACTGGCCTCGATGGGGATATGGCGCGAGAGCGGCAGCGGCAGGTCCCCCGCCGTCGCCTTGCGGTTCTCGATGTAACGGGTGAGCGTCCCCTGGCGGGCGTCGAGATCGATGCTGCCCACGCTCATCCCGGCCCGCAGCAGCGCTACGATCACATGCATCGCCGTGGTGGATTTGCCCGAGCCTCCCTTCTCGTTCCCGAGAACGATGATATGCGGCTTGCGACGGACGACGGCGCCGAAGTGGACGGTCACGCCTTCCGGATCCAGATGGCGGTGTCGTGGAAGACCGCACCCCCCTTGGGCGGGCCGG
>DATHQQ010000146.1:0-2806 GCA_035482595.1 Verrucomicrobiia bacterium | reverse complement strand
CCAGTGTGGTCGCGGCCTTCGGCTGCACGCTGGGCATCGTGCCGCACATGGCGGCGGCGATCCTGGGGCTGGCGGCGCTGCTGCATACCAGCGCGCTTGCCTTCCAGACCTTCAAGTATCTGGGCGTGGCCTATCTTCTCTACATGGCGTGGATGACGCTGAAGGAGCATGGCGCGCTCAAGGTCGAGAAAGAGGTCGGCGCGCGCTCGGCCACCCAGGTGATCGTCTCGGCCATCCTTATCAACATCCTCAATCCCAAGCTCTCGATCTTCTTCTTCGCCTTCCTGCCGCAGTTCGTGAGCCCCGCCGAGCCCGACCCGCTGCTGCGCATGTCGGAGCTGAGCGGCGTCTTCATGGCGCTGACCTTCGTCGTCTTCGTGGGCTACGGCCTGTTCGCCGCTTCGATCCGCAACCACGTGATCTCGCGCCCGAAGGTGCTCGTCTGGATGCGCCGCACCTTCGCCGGCGCCTTCGCGGCACTCGGCGCCAAGCTCGCCTTCGCCGATCGCTGACTCGATGAACCGGAGCCGGCAATGGGAGAGTGAATGACCCGTACCCGGTACCGCTGGTTCATCGTCTTCCTTTTGTTCGCGATCACCGCCGTCAACTATATCGATCGGACCGCCATCGCTTACGCCATCCCGCTGATTCAGCATGAGCTCGACCTTTCGCCGGCGGATACCGGCATCATCCTCGGCGCCTTCGGCCTCGGTTATGCCATCTCGACCCTGATCAGCGGCTTCGTCGTGGACCGTTACGGCGCCCGACTGGTGCTGGCCATCGCCGCCCTCCTCTGGAGCCTGTCGATCGGCGCGACCGGGTTCGCGACTGGCTTCGCCGTCCTCTACGCGGCGCGCGTGCTGCTGGGCGTGTCGGAAGGACCCAACTTCCCCGCCCTCACCAGTGCGGTCAGCCACTGGCTTTCGCCGCACGAGCGGGCGACCGCCTTGGGCTACGCCCTTCTCGCCGTGCCGCTGGCGC
Organism: Verrucomicrobiia bacterium; assembly: GCA_035482595.1. Taxonomy (GTDB): domain Bacteria; phylum Pseudomonadota; class Alphaproteobacteria; order Dongiales; family Dongiaceae; genus DASXQK01. The sequence continues at coordinate 1,825 of DATHQQ010000146.1, read as the reverse complement.
TTGCGGTCGGCGGCCCCATCTGCACCGAGCTCCTTGGCTGGCTCGACTGGCGCCTTACTTTCGTGGCCTTGTTCGCCCTGTCGATCGCCTGGGCGCCGCTGTGGTATTTCCTGTTCCGCGACGATCCGGCAACGTCCCGCTTCGTCGATGCCGCCGAGCTCGCCCATATCCGGGCCAGCGATCCCTCGGCCTCCGCCGCACCGCATGCTGTCGCGCAATCCTGGCCCGAGCCCGGTGTGCTCAGAATGCTGCTGACCAACAGGACACTGCTCGCCAACACCTGGGCCTTCTTCGTCTTCGGCTACTTCCTGTTCTTCTTCATGACCTGGCTGCCGAGCTACCTGGAGCAGGCGTATGGCCTCAAGCTGCGCACCGTGGGCCTGTTCACCGTGTTGCCGTGGCTCGCGGCCGCGGTCGTGCTGTGGCTGCTCGCGCGCTGGTCGGACCATCTCCTGAGGACGACCGGCCGGCTGCGCGTCGCCCGCTCCTATCTCATCGCCGGCAGCCAGTTCATAGCCGCGCTGGCGGTCATTCCCGTGGCGCTCACCCACGATCTTGCGATTGCCATTGCCGGGATCACGGTGGCGGTCGCGGCCTCGATGGGCGCCAACGCGGCCTACTCGGCGGTCAATGTCGATATCGTCCCCGAGCGCGCGGCAACGGCTCTGGGCATCATGGAATTCGCCTTCGCCGTCGCGGGCTTCCTGGCGCCCGCCATCACCGGCTGGGTGCTGGACCTGCGCGGCTCCTTCGTCGACGGCTTTTTGCTGATGACGGTGCTCGCCCTGTCCTCGGTGCTGGTCGTGCTCTTGTTCCACCATCCCGACAGGGATCGACAACTGAGCCCTTGATCCTGCTGAGCACGGAATACCGCTGGCTCCCACGATGTGCAGGACCATAGCCCGAATCGCGCGCGACTTGCGTATGCTGAGAGCAAGAGAGAGGGCTACGTCGGAATGAAACTGTTTTATGCACCTGGCACGATATCGCTCATGCCGCATGTCGCTTTACTCGAGAGCGGTCTGCCGTTCATCGCCATCAGGGTCGATGAAATCAGCAAGACGATGCAGGGCGGTGGGAATTTCAGGTCCATCAACCCGCTCGGTTATGTCCCGGCCTTGGCTCTGGATGATGGCACCCTGCTTCTCGAGGCGGCCGCAATCGCCCAGTACGTCGCCGATCGAGATCCGCAGGCAAGGCTCGCTCCACCGAACGGAACAATCGAGCGGGCTCAGCTGCAAGCCTGGCTGAATTTCCTCTCCAGCGAGCTGCATAAGGGAGGTCTCGGCCCGCTCTTCTATAAGCAGCTTCCGGAGCCAGGGAAGGATGTCTTTCGGGAGCGTCTGAGGGCCCGCTTCGCCTTTGTCGAGGAGCACCTCTCCACGCGTCCATACCTGTTGGGCAGCAGCTATTCGATTGCCGACGCCGGCCTGTACGCGATCACATGCTGGGCGCCGCGCGTCGACTTCGACATTCACGCCTACCCGAACTTGATTGCGCATCACGCCCGACTCGGCCAACGCGATTCTGTCCGCGAGGTTCATCGGATCGAGGGTCCCGTTCCGGCCGGATGATCGCTGAGACCATAAGGATCGTCAGCGACGACGCGACCGGCGCGCAACTGCGGCCAAGCCAGGACAATCCAACGGGACCGCGAAGCGCGAAACACCGACAGAATGGGGAGGAAAATTGGAGCGGGCGAAGGGATTCGAACCCTCGACCCCGACCTTGGCAAGGTCGTGCTCTACCCCTGAGCTACGCCCGCGCTCCGATCCGGCGGGTAGGATGCCGGAAGGTGGGGTTGATAGGGGTTTTCGGCCCGCTT
>DATHQQ010000145.1:0-13920 GCA_035482595.1 Verrucomicrobiia bacterium | reverse complement strand
GCCCTGGTGCCGACGCTCAATGTCACCGCCCTCAATCTCGCCTATCTCGTGGGGGGTGTGGTGGTGGTGGAGAAGATCTTCGGCTATCCCGGCTTCGGCAGCCTGCTGGTGGATGCGCTCCAGCTCCGCGATCTGCCGCTCATCGAGGCGACCATCATGATCGCGGCGGCGGTTTATATCGCAGCCAACCTCATGGCTGATGTGGGCGCGATCCTGCTCAACCCGCGCCTGAAGCAGGGCTGAGCCATGGCCCTTGCCGATCCCGCCACCTCGCGCCTGCATCGCATCCGGCGCTTCGACTGGTCGCGCACGCCGCTATCGCTGCGCATCGGCGGCACCATCCTGGCATTCCATTTCATCCTGGCGGCCATCGGTCCCTTCATCGCCCCCTATGGCTATTCCCAGATGGGAACGGGGATCCCGCTATCGGGCATGAGCTGGGCCCATCCCTTCGGCGTCGACCAGCTCGGCCGGGACATCTTCAGCCGCGTCATCAACGGCGGGCATATCGTCATCCTGCTTTCCCTCGGCGGCACCTCGCTGGGCCTCATCTGCGGCGCCATCGTCGGCCTGCTCTCCGGCTATGTGGGCGGCTGGGTCGACAATCTGCTGCAGCGCTTCCTGGAGGCGCTGATCAGCATCCCCTTCCTGGTACTGGCCCTGCTGGCCATCGCCGCCGCCGGGCCGGAAGCGGCCGGCAATCCGATCCTGGTCGTCTTCGTGGTGGCGCTGGTTTATGCCCCGCGCATCGCCCGCATGGCCCGCTCCGCCGCCATCGACATCGCCACCCGCGATTTCGTCACCATCGCGCGGCTGCGCGGCGAAAGCGCCTGGTCGGTCATGCGCCGGGAGCTGCTGCCTAATGCCACCAGCGTGCTGCTGGTCGAGTTCGCGCTGCGCGCCGGCTACGCCCCGGTGCTGATCGGCTCCCTCGGCTTCCTCGGATTCGGCATGCGCCCGCCGACGCCGGAATGGGGGCTGATGATCAGCGAGAACCGCGCGCTTCTCCTCATCTCGCCGGTCACGGTGCTGGGGCCCGGCCTGGCGCTCGCCTCCCTGGTGGTGGGCCTCAACCTCTTTACCGAGGGCCTCGCGCGCATCCTCGGCCGCTCCGTGAAGCTCGGCACGCGATGAGCGAGGGCGTTCCTCTTCTTCAAGTTATCGATCTGGAGGTCTCCTATCGCCAGCATGCCGGCTGGCAACCGGTGCTGCGCAAGATCAACTTCACCATTCATCGTGGCGAGGCCTTCGGGCTTGTGGGCGAATCCGGCTGCGGCAAGTCGACGGCGGCCCTCCAGCTCCTGGGCTATCGCCATCCGTCGAGCAGGATCGACGGCGGCCAGGTGCTGTTCCAGGGCCGCGACCTTCTGCGGCTGGAGCGGCCCGCCCTCGACAAGCTGCGCGGCGACCGGATCAGCTTCGTGCCCCAGAACCCGACCACGGCCCTCAATCCGGGCATCCGCGTGGGCGAGCAGGTGGCGGAGATCCTGCTCGCCCACGGCCGCGCCGGCGATCAGGCGCGGGCCGCGACGCGGACCCGCGAGCTCTTCGGCCTGGTGGGCTTGCCGGATTCGGAGCGCCTGCCGCATCGCTTTCCCCATCAGCTCTCGGGCGGGCAGCAGCAGCGGGTCTGCATCGCCATGGCGCTCGCCTGCGAGCCCGACCTCGTGGTGCTGGACGAGCCGACCACGGGGCTCGACGTCACGACCCAGGAGCAGATCGTCGAGCTGCTGATCGAGCTGCGCCGGCGCCTCCACATGTCGATGCTCTATGTCACCCACGATCTCGGCGTGCTCGGCGAGATCGCCGACCGGGTGGGCGTCATGTATGCCGGGCATATGGTGGAGATCGCGCCAACCGCCGATCTCTTCGGACAGCCGCGCCATCCCTATACCCGCGGCCTCATCGCCTCCATCCCGCGTCTCGACCAGCCGGAGGAGATGGCCGCCCGCCCCTTACGCGGGCTGCTGCATCGCGATGAGCTGCCGCCAGGCTGTCCCTTTCAGCCGCGCTGCGATTTCGCCGAGCCCTCCTGCGCCGAGCGGCATCAGGTGCTGGAGCGGGTGGCGCCCGGCCATGAAGTCGCCTGCCAGCGTTGGCGCGCGCTCGGCGTGGCCGCCGTCGCCCTTCCGGGGGAGCCAGCGCCGGCGCGTGCGGCCTCACCGGATCTGCCGCTGCTGGCCCTGGAGAATGTGACCTTGACCTATGGCGCCCCGCACCACTGGCTGTCAGGGCTTTCCGCGGGCCGGCGCTTCATCGCGGTCAAGGATCTGAGCTTCGCCATCGCCCGGGGCGAGACCTTCGCTCTGGTGGGGGAATCCGGCAGCGGCAAATCGACGGTGGCCCGCGCGGTCAGCGGCCTGCTGGCGCCCGCTTCCGGCCGGATCATGCTGAAAGGCCAGCCGCTGCCGGGGCTGGTGGCGGCCCGCTCGGGCGAGCAGCGGCGCCACATCCAATATATCTTCCAGAACCCCGACGCCTCCCTCAACCCGCGGGCCAAGGTCGGCGAGATCCTGGCGCGGCCGCTGCAGATGTTCTTCGATCTCGACCGCCGGACCATCCGGGAGCGCGTCTCCCAGGCGCTCGCCGATACGCGCCTCGATGTCCGCTACGCCCAGCGCTATCCCGATCAGCTTTCCGGCGGCGAGCGTCAGCGGGTGGCCATCGCCCGCGCCCTCATCGCCGAGCCCGAGCTGCTGCTCTGCGACGAGGTGCTCTCGGCCCTCGACGTCTCGGTCCAGGCCAATATCCTCGAGCTGCTGCGCCGACTGCGGGGACGCCACCGGGTGGCGATGCTCTTCATCTCCCATGACCTCGCGGTCGTGCGCCAGCTCGCCGACCGGGTGGCGGTGATGTTCCGTGGCGAGCTGATGGAGACCGGCAACACGGCCGACGTCTTCACACCGCCCTTCCACCCCTATACCCACAGCCTGATCCTGGCGGTGCCCAGCCTCGAGCGCGCCGGCGAGCGGCGCATGATCGAGCGCCAGCCCTTGAAGCCGCCCTCGCCGACCCAGGCCTGCGCCTTCGCGGGGCGCTGCCCCTGGCAGCCGGGCGCCGTCTGCGAAAAAGAAATCCCGCCCTGGCGCACGACACCTTCGGGCAAAGCCATCCGCTGCCATCTGCCGCTGAGCGAGCTCAGCCAGCGCGCGAGCCTGGCACCGGTGGCGCTGCCGCCCACGGCGACCGAGCCATCACCCCCCGTGGAATCCCCCCGCCAGACAACACCCTCGTGACTCGGCCCCCTGCTCTTTCTATTCCCCTCGCCCCCCGATAGGGGGGAGAGGCGGCCCGCTGCCTCAATCCCTCGCATCCTGCGTCAGGTCGAACACCGCCACGCCGCTGCGCGGGCGGGTGCGGTTGCACCAGATGCGGTGGCGCAGCGTGCGCCGCACGTCGTTGCCGCCCGCTTGCCAGTGCTCCAGCATCGAGCGGCGCGAGAATTCGTAGTCCTTCGAGGCGCTGTCGTAGAGATTGCCGCGATAGATCAGATGCACGATGGTCGCCGCTGCGTCATTGGCGGCGCTGTGCAGGAGCTTCGCATCGGTGTCGTCGCCCAGCTCCGCCGGCAGCTTCTGGAGCAAGCGGTAGAGCGCCATCTTCAGGGTCTGAATGCGCCGGAAGGCATCGGTGTTGAGGCGCGTGCGGCTGGAATAGCGGATCTCCTTCTCCCGCTCGGCCGCGTCGAGCAGGGTGCGCGGCATCTGCCCGCGGGCGCTGAAGAGGTCGACCTGGAAGATCAGGATATCCTCGTCGAAGCCGGTATCGATCACATATTGCAGCGGCGCATTGGAGACGAGCCCACCGTCCCAGTAATGCTCGCCGTCGATCTCGACGGGGGGAAAACCCGGCGGCAGTGCGCCCGAGGCCATGATATGGGCCGGGGTGATTGTCTGGGTCGCATTGTCGAAATAGACGAAATTGCCGGTGCGGATATTGACCGCGCCCACGCTGAGGCGGGTGTCCCCGGAATTGACCCGGTCGAAATCGACATAGCGCTCGAGCGAGGCCCGCAGCGGCGCCGTGTCGTAGAAGGAGAGCGCTTCCTCGGCTCCGGGCGGGTAGAAGATCGCGGGCGGCAGCCGCGGGGTGAAGAAGCCGGGCACGCCGAGGGCAACGACCAAGGAGGCGCTGAGCTCGTTATAGAGAGCTGCACTCTGGTCGCCGGGCACCAGGGGCTTGCCGATCAGCGTTGAGGACATCTGCTCCCAGAAAGACAGCAGCTGCTCGACACGCCGCTCCGGCGGATTGCCGGCGATGATGGCCGCATTGATCGCGCCGATGGAGATGCCGGCGATCCAGTGCGGCGTGATGCCGGCCTTGGCCAGCTCCTCATAGACGCCGGCCTGATAGGCGCCGAGCGCGCCGCCACCCTGGAGCACCAGAACGCGTTTCTCGGGACGCTCCGTCGCTGGATTGGCGGCCATTCTGCCGCGGGGCGTCGCCTTGGCGGCCGCCCGGCCGCGGGGCGTCTTGGGCTTGGCTGGCTTGGCCATGGGCTGCCCCCGGGCTATTGCATGAACCAGCCATGGCTCACCACCAGGGACTGGCCGGTGAGCGCATTGCTGGGGAAGCTGGCGAAGAGGAGGGCGACCTCGGCCACGTCCTGAAGCGTGGTGAACTCGCCGTCGACAGTATCCTTCAGCATGATCTTCTTGATCACCTCCTCCTCGGAGATGCCGAAGGCTTTCGCCTGTTCGGGGATCTGCTTGTCGACCAGGGGCGTGCGCACGAAGCCGGGGCAGATGACATTGGCCCTGACGCCATGCTGGGCTCCTTCCTTCGCTATCACCTTGGCCAAGCCGATCAGGCCGTGCTTGGCGGTGACATAGGGGGCCTTGAGCTTCGAGGCCTCCTTGGAATGGACGGAGCCCATATAGATGATGCTGCCGCTGCCGGCCCTGTACATATGCGGCAGGCAGGCGCGGGTGGTGAGGAAGGCGCCATCGAGGTGGATCGCCAGCATCCGGCGCCATTCCGCCAGGCTGAAATCCTCCAGCGGATGGACGATCTGGATCCCCGCATTGCTGACCAGGATATCCACCCCGCCCCAGGCCTCGACCACCGCCGCGACGCCCTCGTTGACCTGGCTCTCGTCCGTCACGTCCATCTCCACTGGCATGGCCATCGCGCCGCTCCGGCGGAACTCCTCCACGGTGGCCCCCGCCGCCGCCAGGGCCAGATCGGCGATGGCGACCTTGGCGCCCTCGCGGGCGAAGACGGCGGCGATCTCCCTGCCGATGCCGCTGGCGGCACCCGTAACGATGGCGGTCTTGTCCCTGAGCTTCATGCGAACCTCTTTATTCATCTGTGGATCGCACTATACAGCGGCGGGGCGGTCTGGACCCCGGGTGCTGTTGTCGCGGCCCCGCGGGCCCTCTGGGCCATCGCGACTGCTGTGAAAACCACTGCCGAGCTATATGCTGCCTGTGAAGGGTAGCGAATAAGGGGAGCGACATGGCCAGGACCAGCGCGGACCCGGTTCACCAGGCAGGCGGGCTCGCACATCGAGCGCAGCGACCGCTGGGCCGGCGCGTCGGCGCCCATCTCCTCGAAGAGATCCGCCACATCCTGCCGGCGACGATCTATTTCTTCCTCGGCTTCAATCTGGTGCTGCTGACCAAGAAGCTGATGCTGGAGCAGTATCTCATCCAGTTCAGCGGCTTCTTCATCGCCAGCGGGGCGGCGCTGATCGTGGGCAAGGTCGTGCTGGTCGTCGACAAGATGCCCTTCCTCCGGCGCTATGATTACGCGCCATTGGCCAAGCCCATCCTGTTCAAGACCCTCGTCTATACCTTCTTCGTCTTCCTGGCCCGGCTGCTCGAAGCCTTCATCCACTATCTCTTCGCGGGCGGCGCGGTGACCGGGTTCGGGCATCACCTCCTGGCGGAATTCTCCTGGCCCCACTTCATCGGCGTTCAGCTCTGGGTTTTCGTCCTGTTCCTCGGCTATGTCACAGGCAGCGAGATCAATCATCTCCTGGGGGACGGCGAACTCGCCAAGGTCCTGTTCACGCGCCCCTCCTCGAAGCTGAGGCAGACTCGTCGGGAGCGCATCCGCCTGCTGGTGCGTCTCAGCAAATTGACCCAGGCTCATGGGGTCGAAGAGCTCAGCAATGCCGGAAGCTCTGCCCATGCGGAGCTCAGGGGCATTCTGCGCAAGCTCATCACCTAGGCCCTCTCATGCAAGCCGCCGACTCCCCCGAATACGGCGACGCCATGGTGGCGGCCCTCGAGCTCATCTGGGGCGAGGGATTTCTCTCGCCCGGCGGGCCGGCGGAGGTCGAGGCCACGCTGGGCGGACGCGATATCCGAGCGGCGGAGGTTCTCGATATCGGCTGCGGCATCGGCGGCATCGATCTGCTTCTGGCCGAGCGCTTCGGCGCAAGCAAGGTGATCGGCATCGATATCGAGGCCGACAATATCGAGCGGGCCCGCCGGCGCGCCGAAGCGAAGGGGCTTTCGAATCGTGTCGGCTATCGCCTCGTCGAGCCCGGCCGCTTGCCCTATGCGCCATCCTGCTTCGACCTCGTCTTCAGCAAGGATTCGATCATCCATATCCCGGACAAGGAGGCACTGTTCGCCGACATCTTCCGTGTGCTGCGGCCGGGCGGGCGCTTCATGGCCAGCGACTGGCTGCGCGTCGATGACGAACCGGCGAGCCCTGCGATGGCGCGCTATATCGAATCGGAGGGCCTCTCCTTCGCCATGGCCTCGCCGGCGCGCTATCGCCGCGCCATGGCCGCGGCCGGCTTCGGCGATATCGAGATCCGCGACCGCAATGCCTGGTATGCCGGCAGGGCACGCGAGGAGCTGGCCGCCCTCGCCGGGCCGCTGCGCCGGCGCCTGATCGAGCTGGTGGGCGAGAGCGAAGCGGATCGCCAGACGCGGGTCTGGGAGACCATGCTCGTCGTGCTCGACAAGGGAGAGCTCAGGCCCACCCATCTCTATGGCGCGAAGCCTGCGCTCTGATCAGGAGAGGAGAATGCGATGACGACCGAGTTCCAGCTGCGCGAGACGGCCGGGATCCAGGGCTATCACGCGCATATCTATTATGATCCCGGTACGAGGGCGGTTGCCGAGCGGCTGCGGGAGGCGATCGGACCCGCCTTCGACGTCCGGCTTGGCCGCTGGCATGACCGTCCCGTCGGCCCGCATCCGAAATCGATGTATCAGATCGCCTTTCCCGTCAGCGAATTCCCGAGGCTGGTCCCCTGGCTGATGCTGAATCGCGCAGGGCTCGACGTGCTCGTCCATCCGGAGACCGGCGAGGATTATGAGGATCACGCCTATCACGCCCTCTGGCTCGGCCGGCCGCTGGCCCTCGATCTGGAATCGCTGCGCAAGGTGCCGCCGCAGGGCTGAGGGGGAGGCGAGCGAAGCTGCCCCATTTTCGCCATGAATCCCCTGGTAATTGCCACACGCCGAATCGGGCGAGCCGGCCTAAATCTGAGGTGATGAGAATCGACCTCAACGCCCGCCGAGGTGAGGTGCGGGCCGGCTCTCGGGAGATCACAATGTCAAGCAAGCGTGGCTTTCTCAACCGCTCGGCTGCCTTCGGGGCCGGGGTGGGAGTGGCGGCGCTCATGTGCGTTGCCTTTACGATGCCGGCGAGGGCGGACGACGACGGCTGGAAGCACCATCACGGCCATCACGATGGGCGCGGCTATTATGCGGTGGCGCCGGGCTACTTCTACGGGGGCTACTACGCCTATGCGCCGCCGCCGGTCGTCTACTATCAGCCCCAGCCTGTCTTTGTGGCGCCGCCCCCGGAGGTCTACGCGCCCCCGCCGGTCTACTACAGCCCGCCTGGCTTGAGCCTCGGCATCAATATTCCGCTGCGCTGACCAGCGGCAGGAGCTTGGAAAAAAAGCCGCCGCCCCGAAAGGGGTGGCGGCTTGTTTCATGACGCCAGGTCGAGCACCACCCGCCCCAGGATCCTTCCCTTGCGCATCCGGTCCAGGACCTGATTGACGCGCCCCAGCGGCTGGCGCTCGATCTTGGCCGTCACCAGGCCATTGGCGGCGAAGGCGATGGCCTCGGCGAGGTCGGCCCGGGTGCCGACATTGGAGCCGCGCACGGTAAGCTCGGTACCGACCAATGCGGCGATCGAGCTGCGGATCCAATCCTTCTTGCCGCCGGGCAAGCCGATATAGACGCAAGTGCCCCCGCCTCGCAGCAGGCCGACGGCCTGCTCGAAGGCTCGCGGCGAGGCCGTGGTCACGATGGCGCCATGGGTGCCGCCGGTGCGCTTTTTGACCTCGGCCGCCGGATCGCCCTGGATGGCATTCACCGCCACCTCCGCGCCGAGTCTCCGGGCGAGGCGGAGTTTGGAATCGTCCACATCGACGGCCGCAACGCGCAGGCCCATGGCGACGGCATATTGAATGGCGATATGGCCGAGCCCGCCGACCCCCAGCACCGTGACCCACTGGCCGGGACGGACCTCAGCGCGCTTCAGCCCGCGATAGGTGGTGACCCCGGCGCAGAGAATGGGCGCCAAGGCGAAGAGATCGGCCTTCTTCGGCAGACGGCCGACGAAGGCCGCGGGTGCCACCATGAACTCGGCGTAGCCGCCGGGCATGGAATAGCCGGTGGAGCGACCGTTGCGGCAGATGGTCTCCTGGCCTGAAAGGCAATATTCGCAAGCCCCGCAGGCGCTGAACATCCAGGGCACGCCCACCGCATCGCCGGCCTTGAAGCCCGCGACGCCGCTTCCCAGCGCCACCACATGGCCCGTCACCTCATGGCCGGGGATGAGCGGCAGGGCGGGTCCGGGCGTCCAATCGCCGTCGATGGCATGGAGGTCGCTGTGGCAGACCCCGCAGGCGGTGATGCGGATCAGCAGCTCCCCCGGACCCGGCTCGGGCTCGGGCAACTTCTCGATCTTCAGCCGCGTGCGCAGCTTGCGCAGGACCGCCGCGCGCATATGTTGGGCCATCTCGGATGCCTTTCCGCCGTAATTTGCCGAACGAAGGTCGCGCGCGGGCCGGCTGCCTGTCAAATCGGTTCCGGATCGATGCAATTTCGGCGCATCGGCCATGCCGGAAGTGGTCTTATCGCCGCCGGCTTCGGCGCTATTCTGGCGGGACTCGTCCTTTTTCGCGTCGTTCCGGCCCAGATCATGTCGTCCCCAGCCGCCGGCGGCGTCAGACCCGCCTCTTTGCTCGCGCCACTGAAGAACGCCACCTACCGGCGGCTCTGGACGGCCACGCTGATGTCCAACTTCGGCGTCTGGATCCAGTCGGTGGCGGCCGCCTGGCTCATGACCAGCATTGCGCCTACCGTGGATTTCGTCGCCTGGGTCCAGGCAGCCACGGCCCTGCCGCCCCTCTGCTTCACGGTGCTGGGCGGCGTGCTCGCCGACCGCTTCGATCAGCGGCTGGTTTTCCTCGTCGCCCAGGTCATCGTGCTCAGCGTCGCGGTCATGCTCTCCGCTCTCGACCATTTCGGGCTCATCACCCCTTGGCTGCTGCTGGGGCTGACCTTCGCGCTGGATAGCGGATCCTCGCTGCGCTACCCGGCCTATCAGACCACCATCGGCGAGCTGCTGCCCCGCGACCAGCTGCCCAACGCCCTGGTGCTGGCGAGCATCGGCTGGAACATCGCCCGTGCCCTGGGCCCGGGGATCGGCGGGCTCATCATCGCGCTTGCCGGCGTGCCGGCGGCCTTCGCCGTCAATGCGCTCTGCAACGTCTATATCATCGGCGTGCTGCTCCGCTGGTACTGGAAGAGCCCGCTGGCCAAGCCCAAGCCCGAGCAGGGCCTGCTATCCGAGCTCATCGCCGGCTTCGCCCATGTCCATGCCACGGCGACGATCCGGGCCGTGATGCTGCGCTGCTTCGTCTTCACCGGCTTCTCCAGCGCGCTCTGGTCCCTGCTGCCGCTGGTCGCCAAGCGGATGGCCGGCGGCGCCTCCACCTATGGCCTGCTGCTGGGCGCGCTGGGAGTCGGCGCGCTCCTGGGCGCCGGGATGATCGGCTGGATGCGGCACAGTTGGGGGCTTCGCCGCCTCTTCGCCGCCGCGACCTTCGCCCTGGCGCTGACCGTGCTGGCGCTGGCCGCGGTGCCCTCGATCTATTTCCTGATGCCGGTGCTGGCCCTTGGCGGGCTCGGCTGGATGGTGGCGCTCTCGACCTTCAACGTCGTGGTCCAGCTCGCTGCGGCGCAGAACTTCCGCGGCCGCGCCATCTCCGTCTATTACATCGCGCTCTTCGGCGGGCTGGCGCTGGGGAGCTGGGCCTGGGGCCATGTGGCCGAGGCGGCCGGGGTCGATTGGGGGCTCTATGGCGCGGGGGCCGGGCTGCTGGCGAGCCTGTTCTTCTACCGGCCCGGGGCCGCAGGCGGGGCCTTTCCCGACAGGCTGTGAAGCGTCGCGGCACGCCGATCGGTTGAATGACCTCAGATTGACTCCCGTCGAAGCCCCCGCCGATAATGAGTCGGTCGGGTCATTGGCCGCTTGCCCGTCGCGTCCTGCACGCCAACCGGGGCGGCCCGAATAGGGAGACTTCGCCGTGAAGAGCAACGACAAGCTGATCGACAGCATCCGCCGTGGGAGCAGCGAGCTTGAGAATCACGTCATCGACGAGTTCGCCGCCGGCCATATCGATCGCCGCGCCTTCCTGCGCCACGGCAGCGTGATCGGCATGTCCCTGCCGCTGATGGGCACGATCCTCGGCGCCTTCGGCGCCGCTGTCGTCTCGCCCGCGGCGCGAGCCGCCACGGCCGGTGCGACGATCCGGGTCGCCACCACGGTTCCGGCGGCGGCCATCGATCCCGTAACCGTGGCCGATGGCGGCGGCCTCCTCATGCTGCAGCAGACCGGCGAGTTCCTGGCCAATTCCGGCTCCGACCTTCGGCTGAAGCCCGTGCTGGCGGAGAGCTGGAAGCCCAATGAGGACGGCACCGTCTGGACCTTCAAGCTGCGCAAGGGAGTCAAGTTCCACAACGGCAAGACCATGACGGCCGATGACGTTGTGACGTCCATCGACCGCCTGGCCGATCCGAAGAATTCCTCCAACGCGCTCTCGGCCTTCTCGGGCGTGCTCTCCAAGGGAGCGACCAAGAAGGTCGACGACGAGACGGTCGAATTCCATCTCGATGCGCCCAACGGCAATTTCCCCTATTACCTTTCCTCCGACAATTATAACGCCATCATCCTGCCGGCGGATTACGCGGGGGATTTCGAGAAGAACTTCAACGGCACCGGGGCCTTCAAGCTCGACAAATATACACCCAAGGTCGGCGCCTCCTTCCTGCGCAACGATGACTACTGGGGCCCCAAGGCCCTGCCGGCGCGCACGGAGTTCACCTTCTATGCCGACATGCAGCCGCAGGTGCTGGCACTGCAGGGCCATCAGGTCGATATCATCAACCAGTTGCCGGTGCTGCAGGGGATCGCGCTGCTGAACGACCCCAACATCCACATGATCAGCATCAAGTCGAGCGCCCATACCCAGGTCCACATGCGCAACGACATGGCGCCCTTCACCGACAAGCGCGTGCGCCGGGCGATCGCCCTTTGCCTCGACCGCGAGAAGCTCGCCAAGGGCTTGTTCCGTGGCCGCACCGATCTCGGCAACGACAGCCCCTTCGCGCCGGTCTTCCCCTCGACCGACAAGACGGTCCCGCAGCGCCACAGGGACATCGCCACGGCCAAGCAGCTGATGGCAGCCGCTGGCCTCGCCAATGGCTTCAAGACCAAGCTGACGACGGAGAAATATCTCGAGATCCCGGAATATGCCGTGGTCATCCAGAATGCGGTGAAGGCGATCGGCATCGATCTCGAGCTCAATGTCGAAAGCCAGGATGCCTATTACGGCAAGGCCGTCTTCGGCCAGTCCGACTGGCTCGATTCCATCGTGGGCATCACCGACTACGGCCATCGCGGCGTGCCCAATGTGCTGCTCGCCGCGCCCTTCAAGAGCGACGGCACCTGGAACGCGGCGCACTTCAAGAACAAGGATTATGATAGCTTGACCGCGCAATACATCGCCGCCCTCGACCTCCAGTCCCAGCGCAAGACGGCGGGCGAGATCCAGCGGCTCCTGCTCGATGAGACGCCGGTGATCATGAGCTATTTCTACGACTTCCTGACGGCGACGACGAAGAAGGTCGCCGGCGTGCAGTCGACGGCGATGGCGCAGCTCTTCCTGGCCCGTGCCTCGCTCACCTAGCCCTCAAACATTGCAGCCTGCGGCGGCCAACCCGCCGCAGGCCCGCGGAGAGGGGCCGCGGTGACGATCTTCGGACGCCTGGCGAAGCGGCTGCTACTCTCGCTGATCACGCTGTGGCTGCTCAGCGTGATCGTCTTCGCCGGCGGGCAGCTTCTGCCGGGGGATGTGGGACGGGCGATCCTGGGGCCGCTCGCCGATGCCCGGGCCGTGGCCAATCTGAACCACCAGCTCGGCGTCGACCGGCCCCTGCTGGTGCAGTATTGGGATTGGATCAGCCATTTCGTCACCGGCGACATGGGCATGTCCTTCACCCTCCGGGTTCCGGTCGCCCCGCTCATGGGAACGGCGCTGGCCAATTCGGCCCTGCTGGGGATGGTCGCCTTCGCCATGGTGGTGCCGCTGGGAATCCTGGGCGGCGTCTTCGCGGCGCTGCATGTCGGCCGGCCGGTGGACCGGATCATCAGCATCGTCGGTCTGTCGGCGACGGTCGTGCCCGAGTTCGTTTCGGGCATCGTGCTGATCCTGATCTTCGGGGTCTGGCTCGATTGGCTGCCGATCACGGCGAGCTGGCCCGAGGGATCCGGCCCGCTGACCCAGATCTATTACCTGATCCTGCCCTCCTTGCCGCTGGTCCTCGTGCTCTTCGGCTATATCGCCCGCATGGCACGGGCCGGGACGGTGGAGGCGCTGGATGCCGATTACACCCGCACGGCGGTCTTGAAGGGCCTGCCTCGGCGCACGGTGATCTGGCGCCATGTGCTGCGCAACGCCTTGCTGCCGACCATCACCGTGATCGCGACCCAGGTCGGCTATCTCATCGGCGGGCTGGTGGTGGTCGAGGTGCTGTTCCACTATCAGGGGATCGGCAGCCTCATCTTCACCGCCGCCCGGGGCAAGGATTTCCCCATGCTGGAGGCGGGGGTCCTCACCATCGGCATCATCTACACCATCGCCACACTCTCGGCGGATACGGCCTATTCCCTGCTGAATCCGCGCATCCGCTTCGGATCCCCCGAATGAGCATGCCCATATGAGTGCCACCACGGGCGAAGCCGCCGGCGCCCGCAGCGCCGCCAGCCCGCGCCGCGAGCGGATGCGCGTCCTGCTCCGTTCCGGCACCTTCATGGCCGGGGTCATCATCGTGGGATTCTGGGTGATCTGCGCCCTCTTCGGCAGTCATCTGGTGCCGGTGGATCCCTATGCCGACGATCTCCTGAATTCCCTCGACGGTCCCTCGGCCGAGCATTGGTTCGGCACCGACAGCCTGGGCCGCGACATCTTCTCCCGGGTCATCGTCGGCTCGCGCGACATCCTTTCGGTGGCGCCCTTGGCCACCATCATCGGCACCATCCTCGGCACGGCGCTGGGGCTGGTGACCGGCTATTTCCGGGGCTTCATCGACGATGCCGTCGGGCGGGTCGTCGACGCCTTCCTGGCCCTGCCCCTGGTCATCATCGCGCTGCTGGCCCTGGTGGCGCTGGGCACCTCCAACACGACGGTGGTGGTGGTGATCGGCGTGGTCTTCGCCCCCATCATCGCGCGCACGGTGCGGGCCGCGGTGCTGTCGGAGCGCGAGCTCGACTATGTCGCGGCGGCGGAGCTGCGCGGGGAGAACGCGCTCCACATCATGTTCGTCGAGATCCTGCCCAATGTGATGCCCCCGATCCTGGTCGAATCCACGGTGCGCTTGGGCTATGCGATCTTCGCCGTGGCCACCTTGAGCTTCATCGGCTTCGGCATCCAGC
>DATHQQ010000144.1:0-3649 GCA_035482595.1 Verrucomicrobiia bacterium | reverse complement strand
GCCCATCGCCTTCACTGTCGATGGCCGGCGCCTCGGGGGCTTCGCCGGCGACACTTTGGCCTCGGCCCTGATGGCGGCGGGCGTCACCTTGGTCGGGCGCAGCTTCAAGCTGCATCGCCCCCGGGGCCTGCTCTCCGCCGGAGTGGAGGAGCCCAATGCTCTCTTCACCTTGGGCGAAGGCGACCGGCGGGAGCCGAACATTCCCGCAACCATGACCGACCTCATGCATGGTCTCGTGGCGTGGCGCCAGAATGCCTGGCCCTCGGTCGAGCTCGATCTGATGGCGGTCAATTCGCTGGCCGCCCCGCTGCTCACGGCGGGCTTCTACTACAAGACCTTCATGGGCCCACGCCGCAGCTCCTGGATGTTCTACGAGCCCTTCATCCGCCGGGCGGCGGGGTTGGGTGCGGGCACCTATGAGAGCGATCCCGACCGCTATCAGACGCGCCACGAATTCGCCGATGTGCTGGTGGTCGGCAGCGGCCCGGCGGGCTTGGCAGCCGCTTTGGCCGCGGGGCGCAGCGGTGCGCGCGTGGTGCTGGTCGAGCAGGATTCGCTCGCCGGCGGCAGCCTGATGTCGGAGCCTCTCGAGGGACCCTTCGAGGCCTGGCGCGCCGCGCGGCTGGGGGAACTGGGCGCCCTGCCCAATGTCTCGCTCAGGCTCCGGACCACGGCGCTCGGTCTCTACGACGGCAACACGGTGGCGCTGCTGGAGCGCCGGGGGCATCTCCGGCCCGACCCCGCCAAGGGCGAGGCGCGCCAGACCGTCGTCACGCTCCGCGCCCGCGCGATCGTGCTGGCGACGGGCGCGGCCGAGCGGCCTCTTGTCTTCACCAACAATGACCGGCCCGGCGTCATGCTGGCCTCGGCGGTGCGGACCTATCTCCATCGCTTCGCCGTGGCGCCCACCGGCCGCGCCGTGATCGCAACCAACAACGATTCCGCCTATCGCACCGCCGTCGACCTGGCGGTGGCGGGTGTTCCGGTGACTCTCGCCGATCTCCGGCCGGCCCCGGGGGCGGCACGCCAGGCCGAGGCGAAGCAGCACGGCATCGAGCTTCTCGCCGGCACCGCCGTGGTCGATGTGGCCGGCGGCAGGGCCGTCACCCACGCGACCCTCGCCCCCATCACGCGGAGCGGCGCGTCGCAAACGCGCGACTGCAGCCTGGTGGGGATGTCAGGCGGCTGGTCGCCGGTGCTGCACCTCACCTCCCATACCGGCATCAAGCCGCGCTATGACGAGACCATCGCCGCGTTCCTGCCCGGTGGTTACGCCACCGGCCATTTCGGCGCCGGCGCGCTGCAAGGCCGCTTCGATCTCGCCGGCGCGATCCGGCAGGGCTTCGAGGCCGGCGCCGCCGCGGCCGCGCATGCCGGCCACGGCAAGAGCGTCGGGGGCGTGATGCTGCCGGAGGGCGTCGAGCAGGCGGATTCGCCGGCGGCGCATGGCATCGAGCCGGTCTGGCAGGTCCCGAACCTGCCGAAAGGCAAAGCCTTCGTCGATTTCCAGAACGATGTGACGGTGAAGGATCTGACGCTCGCCCATCAGGAGGGCTACCAGTCCGTCGAGCATCTGAAGCGCTACACCACGCTGGGCATGGGCACCGATCAGGGCAAGACCAGCAACATCAACGCCCTTGCCATCATGGCGGGGCTGCGGGGGGTCGGCATTCCCGAGGCCGGCACCACCACCTTCCGGCCGCCCTATTCGGGCGTCGCCATCGGCGCGCTCGCCGGGCGCAGCACCGGCCATCACTTCCGCCCGCAGCGCCTCTCGCCGCTGCACGACTGGCATCTGGAAAATGGCGGCGAGATGATCGAGGCCGGGCCTTGGATGCGTGCCTGGTGGTATCGCTGGGCCGGCAATTCCGTGGGCAAGGCCTATATCGAGGAGATGCGCCTCGTGCGCCAGGGTGTGGGCATCGCCGATGTCTCGACCCTGGGCAAGATCGATGTCCAGGGGCCCGATGCCGCCGAGTTCCTGAACCGCATCTATGTCAACGGCTTCGCCAAGCTCCCCGTGGGCAAGGCGCGCTATGGGGTGATGCTGAACGACGACGGGCTCGTGCTCGACGACGGCACGACGACGCGCTTCTCCGAGACCCGCTATTTCATGACCACCACCACCGCCCAGGCGGGCGAGGTCATGTCCTGGGTCGAGTTCCTGCTTCAGGCCGCCTGGCCCGATCTCAAGGTCCAGGTCGCTTCGCTGAGCGATGAATGGGCCGGCATGGCGGTCTCGGGCCCGAAGGCGCGCGCCGCTTTGGAGCTCGCTCTGCCGGGCCGCGATCTCTCCGATGGGGCGCTGCCCTATATGGGCGCGATGGAGACGGAGCTGGAGGGCGTGCCGGTGCGCCTCATCCGCCTCAGCTTCTCCGGCGAGCTCGCCTATGAGGTCTATACCCCGGCCGATTACGGCACCGCGCTCTGGACGCATATCCTCGCCGCCGCCGCCCCTTTGGGCATCAAGCCCTATGGGCTGGAGGCGCTGGCGGCGCTGCGCATCGAGAAGGGCCATGTGGCAGGGCTCGAGCTCGATCACCGCACCAGCCTGGACGACCTCGGCCTCGGCAAGATGGCGGGCAAGGAGAAGGCCTTCGTCGGCCGCGAGCTGCGCCAGCGCCCGAATCTCCAGGCGCCCGATCGTTGGAGCCTTGTGGGGATCGAATGCCTGGAGCCCGAGAAGCGGCTGCGCGGCGGCTCGATCCTCTTTGCGGCGAGCGACAAGATCGAAGGCCATGGCCGCGGCTACATCACCTCGGTCACCTTCTCCATCGAGCTGAACAAATATATCGCCCTTGGCCTCTATCAGGGCGGGCTCGCCCATAAGGGCGAGGAGATCCTCGCAGCATTTCCGCTGAAGGGCGAGCAGACCCGTGCGCGCATCGTCTCGCCGCATTTCATCGATCCCGAGGGGAAGCGTCTCCATGCTTGAGCGGCAGTCGGCCATCGCCCACGCCTTGGCCAAGGGTGGGCATGACGGGGCCGACGGCAAGCGCCGCCTGACGCTGGGCGAGCAGCGCGGCTGGTCGCTGAGCCAGCTCGCGGCCTTCGCCACGACCCTGGCTCAGCTGGAGCAGGCGGCGGCACCGCTGCTGGGCGCGGCTCTGCCGACCAGGGTGGGCGAGGCGATCGGCGCAGGTCAGCGCCAGCTCCTGAAGACCGGGCCGGAGCAGTTCTGGATACTGGGCTCCGCCACGGATGATCTGGCCGCTCGGCTTCAGGCCGCGGTCGATCCTTCGACCGGCGCCGTGACACCGCTGTCCCACAGCCGCACCCGGATCATCGTCGAGGGCGCGCCGGCTCGCGAGCTCCTGATCCAGGGCATTCCGCTGGATCTGCATTCGGATGTCTTCCGCCCCGGTCAATTCGCGCTCACCGGCCTGCACCACACCCCCGTGCTCCTCCTGCGCAGCGCCCACGACCGCTACGAGATCTTCGCCATGCGTACCTTCGCGCTATCGGTCTGGGAATGGCTGACCGATGCGGCCCTGCCCTGGGGCTATGAGGTTGTCGCCTAGGCGCTGACTTGCCGGGCGCCGCCCATCGCCCGCCCATTCCGTCCCAGACGCTGACACCATCATGGCCCTTGACGTTCCCGCGGCTCTGCTTTATTTAGCTAGTTAGTTATATAGCTAATCAGCTAATT
>DATHQQ010000143.1:0-9091 GCA_035482595.1 Verrucomicrobiia bacterium | reverse complement strand
CGGGCGATCCCGTCGCCGAATTCATGGCGCTGGCGCTCGCCTATGAGCGCGAACATCTGCCCTCGCTTCAGGGGTTCCTCCACTGGCTGACCCGTGACCAGATGGAGATCAAGCGGGAGAGCGAGCCGGCCGGCCCCGGCCTCGTGCGTATCATGACCGTGCATGGTGCCAAGGGGCTGCAGGCGCCCATCCTCTTCCTGCCCGACACGCTCTATCGGCCGACCCAGGCGGCGCGGCTTCTCTGGCTGCGCCCCGGGCCGGAGGAACTGCTGGTCTGGTCGCCCCGCGTCGAGGATGACGAGGATCTGGCGACCGGCGCGCGCGACCTCCTCAAGGGGAAGATCGCCGAGGAGGAGCGCCGTCTGCTCTATGTCGCCCTCACCCGGGCCGAGGACCGGCTCTACATCTGCGGCTGGCGGGGTGAGCGCCAGCCCGCCGAGGGCACCTGGTATCAGCTCGTGCGCGACGGGCTTGCCGGCGTCGCCGGCACGGTGCCTTTCGACAGCCGGCCGGAGCTGGGCGAGGCGGGCTGGAAGGGTGAGGCGCTGATCCTGGGCCGGCCCCAGACCGCGGCCCCCCAGCCCGATCTCGGCCGGCACCGGGGGACGAATCCGGTGGCCGCCCCTCAGGAGGGCTGGTTCGCCTTGCCGGCGCCGCCGGAGCCCTTGCCTCAGCGTCCGCTCTCGCCCTCGCGATTGGCCGACGAGCCGGGCGTGCTGGCCCCGTTGCGGGGCAAGGACGACATCCGTTTCCGCCGCGGCCGGCTTATCCATCGCCTGCTCCAGACCCTGCCCGAGCTGCCGGCGAAGGCCCGGGCCGAGGCGGCGCGGCGGTTTCTGGCGAGTCGCGCCCCGGACCTGCCGCCCGAGACCCGGCAGGAGATGGCGGCCGAGACCCTGGGCCTCATCGCCCATCCCGATTTCGCCCCTCTATTCGGCCCCGGCAGCCGCGCGGAAGCCCCGATCGTGGGCGAGCTGGAGAGCGGATTGGCCCTCTCCGGCCAGATCGACCGGCTGCTGGTGACGGCCGATGAGGTGCTGCTGGTGGATTTCAAGACCAACCGCCCGGCGCCCCGGACCCCGGCCGAGACGCCGGAGCCATACCTGCGCCAGATGGCAGCCTATCGCCAGGCGCTTGGCAAAATTTATCCAGATAAATCAATAAGGTCAGCCCTGGTATGGACCGAGGGCCCCCGGCTCATGGAGCTCTCCGAGACCCTCCTTCGGGGATACATGCCTTGACCCGCCCCGCCCATCTACCTACCCTCTATACATGACGACGGCCCCGGTTCAGGGGCGTGGTACTCCAGACAAGGATGGGATGATGAGCTCACCTGCGACAGCTACCACGGAGGGCGCAGCCGGCAATGGCGCGACGACCAAGACCTCCGACCAGAGCTTCGACAAGGACGTGCTGAAGTCCGGCCAGCCGGTGCTGGTGGATTTCTGGGCCGAGTGGTGCGGCCCCTGCAAGATGATCGCCCCGGCGCTGGAAGAGATGGCGGGCACGCTTGCCGGCCGGCTGACGGTGGCGAAGATGAATATCGACGAGAATCCGCAGACGCCGAAGAAATACGGCGTGCGCGGCATTCCGACTCTGATGCTGTTCAAGGACGGGCAGGTGGCGGCGACCAAGATCGGCGCCCTGCCCAAGAACAAGCTTCTGGAGTGGGTCGAATCGGTTCTCTGAAGCCCGAACGGCGCTTCTCTCTGAGGGAAAAACCCCGCTTCGGCGGGGTTTTTTCTTTCATACTCGGGCATCACCGATCGCCGGTTGAGGATGATCGCCATGCAGCCCACCGCGGACTCCCCGAACTTCTTCGATTCCGATGGCAATCTGCAGCGCGCGCTGGCGCGGGCCCTGGGTCCTGGCTTCGAATCTTGGCGCGGCACCCTCTCCGATTTCGGGGCCTGGGTCGCGACCGAGGTGGATCCGGCGGCGTCCTATACCGACCGTCATGCGCCGCCGATCCTCGAGACTTACGCGCCCGACGGAAGCCTGGCCAATCGCATCCGCCAGAACCCCGGCTGGGAGGCGGTCTCGCGCGAGGCCTATCGCCGCGGCCTCGTCGGATTCAACTACGGCGGGGCACCCGCCCCCTTCCTGCTGACCTTCGCCATGGGCTATCTGCTCTCCCAGGGGGATGTCTCGCTCCATTGCCCCGTCACCATGACCGGGGCCGTCGCCTATATCCTCTCGCGCCACGGACCGCCGGCGGTCAGAGAGCGCTATCTGCCGCGGCTGACGCGGACGGATGGCGCGGCCCTCACCGGCGGCACCTGGGCGACGGAGCAGCATGGCGGCAGCGATATCGGCGGCACGACGACGGTGGCGCGGCCGGAGGGCGATCATCATCGGCTGACCGGGCTCAAATGGTTCGCCAGCAATGCCAATGGCGGCCTGGCACTGGCGACCGCGCGGCCCGAGGGCGCGGGCCCCGGGACCAAGGGCCTCGGCCTCTATCTCGTGCCGCTGACCCTCGAGGACGGCACGGAAAATCCGCTGCGCCTCCGGCGGCTGAAGGACAAGCTCGGCACGTCAGGCATTCCCACGGCGGAGATCGATCTCATCGATAGCTGGGCCGTGGAGGTCGCACCACCGCCCGAGGGGTTCAAGCTGATGATGGCGGCGCTCGGCTTCAGCCGCATCCACAACGCCATGGGCTCCGCCGGGCTGCAGCGCCGTGCCTTCGTCGAGGCCTACAACTACGCGGCGGGGCGCCGGGCCTTCGGCGACGCAATCCTGCACTATCCCATGATCCAGGAGCAGCTGGCGGAGATGCTGGCGCGGCTCGAGGCGGGGCTGGCGCTGGCCATGGAGGCGGCCCGCGCCTTCGATGCCGCCGACCAGGCCGGGGCGGCGGAGGACGACGAGCATCGCCTTTGGCTGCGCCTGGCCACGGCGCTGGCGAAATATCAGACCGCGGAGGAGGCCAACCGCGCCTGCCGCAGCGCCATCGAGATCATCGGCGGCAATGGCTACACCTACGACCATGTGACGCCGCGGTTGCTGCGCGACGCCCAGGTCATGACCGTCTGGGAAGGGCCGGCGAATATCCAGGCCCTCGAGCTGCTGCGCCTCGTCGCCGGCCGCTATGGCGGCGCCGAGGTCTTCGCGACGCGCATCGAGAGCCTGCTCGCCGATCTGCCGCCGGGGCTCGAGGAAATCGCAGCCCCGGTGCGCGCGGCGTTGACCGATGGCCGCGCGATCATCGCCCACTTGCACAAGGATGTGGTCGACGCGCAGCGTCATGCGCTGCGATTGCTTGCGCTGCTGGCCGATATCCTCGCGGCCGCGCTGCTGCTGCAGGAGGCACGAGCCGCGCTATTAGAGGGCGACGAGCGCAAATCGCTGGTCGCGCGCCTCTTCGTCGAATCGCATTTCTCCGCGGCACCGCGCGGCAACCTTCCCGAGAGAGATTGGCTCTACCGGCAGTTTGAAGAATTGACCAAGGCGCCGTGATCCCGGCGCCAGGGAGAAAAGCAGGCCGTCGACTCCCGCGGTGATTCGAGCACGGTCTCGCAGATTGGGCGGCTGCGGCTATCAGTTGCAGATCAATGTTCCTGCCGCGGGAACCGCAGCAGATCAAATGCATTTGTCAGTGAGGAGATATGTGTCGAAGAACGCAGGGATGCGGCAATTCGACGAAATCCGGATTCAGGAGAGAGATATGGCCGAAGACTCGAAAAGCGGCGGAACCAATTTCCTCTACTTCATCGTCGGCGGAATCGTCGTCGTGGTCGCCCTGCTGGCCTTCTTGTACATGGGCGGGCATCTGCCAGGCCAATCGAGCAAGGTTAGCATCACCGTCGAAGCACCGAAGGTCAGCCCGTAGTCAGCCGCGGCGCATGCCCATGGAGGGGCCCATTCCGCGGAGCGGCAGCTTGACCGCCTGGCGCATGTAGATCTCGTAGGCATCGGCATGGGTGGGGCGGAATCCGTGCCGCAGAAAGAGCCGGATCGCCGGGTTGCCCTTCAGCACAGACAGCGCCATCAGTTTTCCCCGGCGTTTGGCGTCGCCCGTCAGCCGCTTCAAGACCAGGGTGCCGATGCCGCGGCCTTGCAGTTCCGGCACGACGTAGAATTGCAGAAGGGTCATCGCCGAGCCTTCGATCCGAGTCTGGATCCAACCGACATCCTTGCCCCTGAGCGTGATGACGCGGACCTCTCCCAACACGAACTTCCGGGCGAAACTCATATCCTGCCGATACTCGTCCCAGCCGATGATCGCCTCGATCCGGTCGCGCATCGTCACGTCGAAGAGCTGGCGCGCGAAGCCATAGTCGACCGGCCGAGCCTCCCGGAGCGCGATCTTCATGAAGCTCTCCCCGAACGCTGGCTTCCGATCACCCCGTTCCCCCTCCGTCATGGCCGGGCTTGTCCCGGCCATCCACGTCGGGCCGCCTCTCGCTACCACGGAAAGCGCGACACCGACATCGATCGAGTTTTTTGACCATCAGCGCTGTACTTGAAGCGCCACCTCAGCGGCAATGTTGGATCACCACGACGTGGATGGCCGGGACACGCCCGGCCATGACGGAGAAAAAAGACGCTCCATCGACCCGTAGTCGCCACCTACCCGTTCTCCGCCAGCACTACCCCCGCGAGATAGAGCGAGCCGCAGATGAGCACGCGGGCGGGTTCGCGGCCCTGCGCCAAAATGCGCGCCAGGGCCGCATCGACGCTCGCCGCCGTCTCGGCCGGGATGCCGACGGTCCGCGCCGCGGATGCTGCTTCCTCGGCGGCGAGGGAGGAATGACCGGCGATCTGGACGGCCTGGAGATCCTTGGTCAGTGGCGCCAGGGGTTTCAGGAAGGCGACCGGATCCTTGGTGTTGAGCATGCCGAAGATGAGATGGAGCGGGCGATTCGCGGCACCATCCGTCTTCCGCTGCGCGCCCAGGAAATCGGCCAGGGCCGCGCCGGCGGATTCGTTATGGCCGCCGTCGAGCCAGAGCTCCCAGCCGGGCGGCAGGCTCTTTGCCAGCGGCCCGCGGGCCAGGCGCTGCAGCCGCGCCGGCCATTGCACCTCGGTGAGCCCCCGCATCTGGGAATGGCCGTCGACGCAGAAGCCCTCGAGGAAGGGCAGGCAGGCCAGAGCAGCGCCGGCATTTGGAATCTGATGCGCGCCGGGAAGGGCCGGCAGCGGCAGCTTGCGCTCGCCCAGCCGGTCGGCGAAGACCAGATCCTTCTGATGCCGCGCGACGGTCCATTCCTTGCCATAGCGGCAAAGCGGTGCCTCGAGCTCGCCAGCGCGCGCCTCGAAGACGGCCAGTGCCTCGGCCGGCTGCGGCGCCACCACCACGGGCCGGCCGCGCTTGATGATGCCCGCCTTCTCGAAGGCGATCTTCGCCAGCGTGTCGCCCAGATGCTGCATGTGGTCGAAGGAGATGGGCATTTCGACCGTCACCAGCGGCTCGGCCACGACATTGGTCGAATCGAGCCGCCCGCCGAGCCCGGTCTCCAGCAGCAGGATGTCGGCGGGGGTGCGGGCGAATTCGAGGAAGGCGGCGCAGGTGGTGACCTCGAAGAAGGTGATGGGCTCATCGCCATTCGCCCGCTCGCATTCCTTGAGCAGCGTGAGCAGCGCGTCCTCCTCGATCAGCTTGCCGGCGAGGCGGATTCGCTCATGTAAGCGCACGAGATGGGGCGAGGTATAGACATGGACGCGATAGCCCGCCGCCTCCAGCATGGCGCGCAGATAGGCGATGACCGAGCCCTTGCCATTGGTGCCGGCGACATGGATCACCGGCGGCAGGCGGCGCTCCGGATGGCCCAGGCGCTCGAGCAGCCGCCAGGTGCGGTCCAGGGACAGATCGATGATCTTGGGATGCAGCTTGGTCAGCCGCTCCAGGACCAGATCGCTGTCGTGGGCGGTCTTAGTCGATGCGAGGCTGGGCATGACCGTCGCCGCCGGCGGGGACGGGGAGGCTTACCACCTCGGCGGGCGGCGTCGGGTGGCGGAGCAGATCGACGATGCGGATCATGGTGTCGCGCAGCTCGCCGCGCGGCACCACCATGTCGACCATGCCATGGTCGCGCAGATATTCGGCGCGCTGGAATCCCTCCGGAAGCTTCTCGCGGATCGTCTCCTCGATCACTCGCGCGCCGGCGAAGCCGATGACGGCACCGGGCTCGGCGATCGCGATATCGCCCAGCATGGCGAAGGAGGCGCTGACCCCGCCCGTGGTGGGGTCGGTCAGCAGCACGATATAGGGCAGCCCCGCCTCCTTGACCTCATCCACCGCGATGATGCTGCGCGGCATCTGCATGAGGGAGATGATGCCCTCCTGCATGCGCGCGCCGCCCGAGGCGGGTATCACGATGAGGGGCGCCTCCTGCAGCACGGCCAGCCGGGCCGCGGCGATGAGCCCATCGCCCACGGCGCTGCCCATGGAGCCGCCCATGAAATCGAAATTGAAGGCCGCGATCACCGCCGGCAGCCCGCCCATGGTGCCATGGGCGACGATGATGGCGTCCTGCTCGCCGGTCTTCGTCTGGGCCTCGCGCAGCCGGTCGGTATAGCGCTTGGTGTCGCGGAATTTGAGCGGGTCGAGCTCGCTCTTGGGCAGCTCGATGCGGTTGTACTTGCCGTCATCGAACAACAGCTCCAGCCGCCGCGTCGCCGGCAGGCGCATGTGATAGCCGCAATGGGGGCAGACGCGCAGCGCCGCCTCGAGCTCGCGGTGGAAGATCATCTGGCCGCATTGGCCGCATTTGTCCCAGAGGTTGTCGGGGACGTCGGCGCGGCGCACCAGCGCCTGCAGCTTGGGGCGGACGAAATTGGTCAGCCAGCTCATGATGCTCTTGCTCCTCGCACGCTCGTGGCCAGCTCGCGCACCAGGCCGAGCAGCGCGCCGGGCAGGCTTGCCTTGGCGCGGCCCTCGCTGTCGAGATGGGCCGCAACCTGATCGACCAGGGCCGTGCCCACCACCGCGCCATCGGCGACCTTGGCGACGGCGGCGGCTTGCTGGGCGTTGCGGATGCCGAAGCCGACGGCGACGGGCAGATCGGTATGGCGCTTCAGCCGCGTCACCGCCCGGGAGATATCGGCATCGGCGGCCGAGCGGGTGCCGGTGATGCCGGCGATGGCGACGTAGTAGACGAAGCCCGCGGTATTGCGCAGCACGGCGGGCAGGCGCTTGTCGTCCGTCGTCGGCGTGGCGAGGCGGATGAAATGCAAGCCCGCCGCCTTGGCCGGCAGGCAGAGCTCCTCATCCTCCTCCGGCGGCAGATCGACGACGATGAGTCCGTCGACGCCCGCGCCCTTCGCATCGGTCAGGAATTTCGCCACGCCGTATTGGTAGATCGGGTTGTAGTAGCCCATCAGCACGATGGGCGTCGCCCCATCCTCGCGGCGGAAGTCGCGCACCAGGGCCAGGGTCTTCTTCATCGTCTGCCCGGCGGCGAGCGCCCGCAGCGAGGAGGCCTGGATCGCCGGCCCATCCGCCATGGGATCGGTGAAGGGCATGCCGAGCTCGATCACATCGGCCCCGGCGCCCGGCAAGGCGCGCACCAGGGCCAGCGAGGTCGCCGGATCGGGATCGCCCGCGGTGACGAAAGTGACGAGGCCGGCACGGCCCGCCTGTTTCAGCTTGGCGAAGCGCAGGTCAAGCCGGTTGGGGGCGAGACGATTTATGCCGCCGTTGGTCATGTTTTCGTTCGCAACGCTCACAGCTTGGTACCCAGATGCTTGGCGGCGGCGAAGATGTCCTTGTCACCGCGGCCGCAGAGATTGACCACGATCAGATGGTCCTTCGGAAGCTTGGGCGCAATCTTCGCCACCTCGGCCAGGGCATGGGCGGGCTCGAAGGCCGGGATGATGCCCTCCAGCCGGCTCAGCAGCTGGAAGGCCTCCAGCGCCTCCTTGTCGGTGGCGTGGACGTATTTCACCCGGCCCAGATCGTGGAGCCAGGCATGCTCCGGGCCGATGCCCGGATAGTCGAGCCCGGCAGAGATGGAATGGGCCTCGATGATCTGGCCGTCGTCGTCCTGCAGCAGATAGGTGCGGTTGCCATGCAGCACGCCCGGCCGCCCGCCGGCGATCGAGGCCGCATGGCGATCGGTATCGACGCCATCCCCCGCCGCCTCGACCCCATGCATCTCAACGCTGGGATCGTCGAGGAAGGGGTGGAACAGCCCCATGGCGTTGGAGCCCCCGCCGATCGCCGCCACGAGCGTATCCGGCAGGCGCCCGTTCTCGGCCTTGGCGAGCTGGGCGCGCGTCTCATTGCCGATCACCGATTGGAAGTCGCGCACCATGGCGGGATAGGGATGGGGGCCGGCGACGGTGCCGATGATGTAGAAGGTGTCGGCGACATTGGCGACCCAGTCGCGCAGCGTCTCGTTCATCGCATCCTTCAGCGTGCGCGAGCCGCTCTTGACCGGCACCACCTCGGCGCCCAGCAGGCGCATGCGGAAGACATTGGGCTGCTGGCGCTCCATGTCGACCTCGCCCATATAGACCGTGCAGGGCAGGCCGAAGAGGGCGGAGACGGTGGCGGTCGCGACGCCATGCTGGCCGGCGCCGGTCTCGGCGATGATGCGGGTCTTGCCCATGCGCCGGGCCAGCAGGATCTGGCCCATGCAGTTGTTGATCTTATGGGCGCCGGTGTGGTTCAGCTCGTCGCGCTTCAGATAGATCTTGGCGCCGCCGAAATGCCTGGTCAGTCGCTCGGCGAAGAACAGCGGGCTCGGCCGGCCGACATAATGCTCCAGGTAATAGTCGAGCTCGCGGGCGAAGGCCGGATCCGCCTTGGTCCGGCCATAGGCTGCCTCGAGCTCGAGCACGAGGGGCATCAGCGTCTCGGCGACGAAGCGCCCGCCGAAGAGGCCGAAGCGCCCGCGCTCGTCGGGTCCGGTTCGATAGCTGTTGAGTTTGTTCACTTTGCGTCCCTAGGGGCGGTCCTTGCGCCAGGAGCCCGGCAATCAACCATAAGGCCCGGCAAAGGTCAAAGGCAGGGAAGCGCCCGGTGCTGTCCCGATTCGAAGTGAGTATCCTGGCCGGGGCAGCAGATGTATGACCAAGCTCGGGCCATTCTGAATAATCGACGGCGGCCGGTCATTTTCTGACTAGCGATGAGCTAATAATT
>DATHQQ010000142.1:0-2221 GCA_035482595.1 Verrucomicrobiia bacterium | reverse complement strand
CCATATCGCCAAGCTGCAGCGCATCGAGGACAATGACGCCGAATATGTCGATCCGCTGGACATGCTGGCCGAGCTGCGCGAGGACAATAAGGAACTCGTGAAGCGCATGCGCGTGACCCACGACCTGTGCGATGAGCATGGCGATGTGGCGACCGCCAGTCTGATCGAGAACTGGATCGACGAGGCCGAGAAGCGGGCGTGGTTCCTCTATGAGGCAAGCCGCCAGGGCGACCACACGGGCCACTGATCGCCTTCGCGACGACCCGGCGGGCACAGCGCCCGCCGGGGTGATGCTCGCACCGGGCAATCGTTAAGAATTATTTTTCTCTGTCGCCTCGGTGAGCTTCGCGGTGAAGATTTTTTGGGCTGCCTTGCCTCTCCTTTCATCACTCGCAGATTGACCCCGGTTCCGCTTTCTCCCTAATCTGATCGCCGGAAAAGTCGGCGACGGATGGCGTAGTTCATCATATTGATAGGGAGCTATGGTGAATTCCGTCTTCTCCCTCTTCAACGACAAGGCATCCGGTCTCAGGGGCCGCATCCTCGCTCTCTACGGATTCCTGGTCGCGGCCAATGTGATCGCCTGGCTCTGGGCGCTCCTGGCCTTTCACGATCATCCGGTGCTTCTCGGCACGGCGCTGCTGGCCTATAGCTTCGGCCTGCGCCATGCGGTCGACGCCGATCACATCGCCGCCATCGACAATGTCACCCGGAAACTGATGCAGGAGGGCAAGCGCCCGCTCGGCGTCGGCTTCTTCTTCTCCCTCGGACATTCGACGGTCGTTGTCCTGGCCTCGGCCGCCATCGCGGCGACCGCCCTGGTCTTCAAGCAGGAATTCGATGCCATCCATGACGTCGGCGGCGTCATCGGAACCCTGGTCTCCGCTTTCTTCCTGCTCACCATCGCCGTGATGAACATCGCCATCCTCGTCGGGATCTATCGCACCTTCCAGCGAGTCAAGGCCGGCGGGCGGTATGTGGAGGAAGATCTGAACCTCCTGCTGGCGGGACGGGGGCTGCTGTCGCGGATTTTCCGGCCCATGTTCTCCATGATCCGCCGCAGCTGGCATATGTATCCGCTGGGTCTTCTGTTCGGGCTCGGCTTCGATACCGCGACCGAGATCGGGCTGCTGGGAATCTCGGCCGCCGGCGCCTCCAAGGGCCTGTCGATCTGGTCGATCCTGGTCTTCCCGGCCCTCTTCACCGCCGGGATGTCGCTGGTCGACACCACCGACAATATCCTGATGCTCGGCGCCTATGGCTGGGCCTTCGTCAAGCCGATCCGCAAGCTCTTCTACAACATGACGATCACGGCGGTTTCGGTGGTCGTGGCCCTGATCGTCGGCGGGCTCGAGGCGCTGGGCGTCATCGCGGACAAACTCAGCCTCCAGGGCGGAATCTGGGATGTGATCGGCGCCCTGAACGAGAATTTCGGCGCACTCGGCTATCTCATCATCGCCATCTTCGCCGCCAGCTGGATCATCTCCGCCGTCGTCTATCGCGTGAAGCGCTACGACGAGCTCGAGATCGGCGGATAGGCCCCGAGGCTAGCCGCCCTCCCCTTCCAATTTTCTCTTCGGGCCTCGCCAAAGTGCAGGAAGACTGCGCGGCGGCCGATTTATCCATGGCGCCGGCTCCCCGGCTATGGGATGAAGCAATCATCTGCGCCGGTCGGATCGAGGGCCATCCTTGAGAGACATCATCACAGCTGATCGACGTGCGGGCGTCCGGACCAATCCATACCGGGACATGGATTGAGGCGATGCCCGCTGGCGAGCTTGGCATCGTTCGTCGCGCGCGGGAGGACACCCTCTCCAGGAGCCACCGCCCCCTCTACAAGAATCTCGATGGCGTCCGGGCGATCGCCGCGCTGATGGTGCTGGTCTCCCACTCGCAATGGGGACCGCCGGCCTTCGGCGGAAGCGGCGTATGGTTATTCTTCGTGCTCAGCGGCTTCCTGCTGTTCCCGACGCTGCCCCAGCAAGCGGACGCCCTCTTCCCCCGGCGCCTGGCCGGCTTCCTGGTGAAGCGGATCACACGGCTGATCCCCCTCTACTACTTCGCCTTGCTGATCTATTCGGCGAAATGGCATATGCCGCCGGGCTGGCTGCTCCAGCATCTTCTCTTCCTCGACGCCAAGACCTTCTTCTGGACCGTCAAGATCGAGGTCATCTTCTATCTGCTGTTGCCCTTCATCGGTCTCGTGAGCTGCCTGATCCGC
>DATHQQ010000141.1:0-5477 GCA_035482595.1 Verrucomicrobiia bacterium | reverse complement strand
GCGATGGCCGAAGGTCTCGTTGCGCGCCGCGATGCGATGCGAATGGGCCGGCGAGCCGAGTTCGAGCTCGAAGGGCACCAGCGCGCCGTCGAGGACCGCGGCGATGTTGCGCAGCGGGCGGACCCAGCTCTGCCGGTCATGGGCCCAGCGCATGGATTTGGGCCAGGGAATCCCGGCGATGGTCGCGGGCAGGATCCCCGCCAGCACCTCGCCCGTGGGCCGGCCGGCCACGCGCTCGACATAGAACCAGAAGGCCCCGCGGCCGCTCTCGCGCTGCTCGCAGGCATCGAGGCTCGCAAGGCCCCGCGCCTTGAGAAAGGACTGGAGCACGTTCTCCGGTGCGCCGACCCGCGGGCCCTTGACCTCGATCTCGCGATCGGGCTGCCGCGCCGGCAATCCCTCGATATGCAAGGCCAGGCGGCGCGGCGTCGCATAGGCATCGGCCTTGCCGAAGCCCAAGCCCGCCTCGGTCAGCTTCTCCGCGACGAGGCGGCGCAGATCGTCCGAGGCGCGCGCCTGCATGCGCGCGGGGATTTCCTCGGACAGGAGCTCGAGAAGGAATTCGGCCATGGTCTCAGCCTGGCGTGGCGACGGCGCCTGGGGCGACGGCCGGGATGCCGGCGAGCCAGGCTTCGCAGCAGCCCTTCGCCAGGGTCCGTACCCGCGCAATATAGGCTTGCCGCTCGGTCACCGAGATGACGCCCCTTGCGTCCAGCAGATTGAAGATGTGGCTCGCCTTCAGGCATTGGTCATAGGCCGGCAGTGCGAGCTGCGGTTGGCGTGCCAGAAGCGAGGCGCAGGTCTTCTCGGCGTCCTCGAAATGGCGGAACAGGATCGCCGGATCCGAAGCCTCGAAATTGAAGGCGGAGAATTCGCGCTCGGCCCTGAGATACACATCGCCATAGGTCATGCCGCCCTCGCCCTTCGGCCGGCCGTTCCAGTCGAGGTCGTAGACGCTCTCCACGCCCTGGACGAACATGGCCAGGCGCTCCAGCCCATAGGTGAGCTCGGTCGAGACCGGATCGCATTCGATGCCGCCCACCTGCTGGAAATAGGTGAACTGGCTGACCTCCATCCCGTCGAGCCAGACCTCCCAGCCGAGGCCCCAGGCGCCGATGGTCGGGCTTTCCCAATCATCCTCGACGAAGCGCACGTCGTGGTCGCGCAGCCGAATTCCCAGCGCCTCGAGGCTGGCGAGATAGAGCTCTTGGCTGTCCTCCGGCGAGGGCTTCAGGATCACCTGGAACTGATAGTAGTGCTGCAGCCGGTTGGGGTTCTCGCCATAGCGCCCGTCCTTGGGCCGGCGCGAGGGCTGGACATAGGCCGCCCGCCAGGGCTCGGGGCCCAGCGAACGCAAGGTCGTGGCGGGATGAAAGGTGCCCGCCCCCACCTCCAGGTCATAGGGCTGCACGATGACGCAGCCCTTGCCGGCCCAATAGTCCTGCAGCTTCAGAATCAGCCGTTGAAAGCAGGTGTCGGGGTCGGCCATGTCACGGGAATCCGGCGGTTTTGCAGCGCAGCAACCTAGCCAGCAGCCCTGGCAGGGTCAAGCAAGCCGGCCCCCGAGGGAGGCTCAAGAGGTGTCGGTCGGCCTCTCAGAAGGGGCAGTCGGTGCGCCCGCAACGGCTGGGGCTGCGGACGGGCACATAGGCGGCGCAGACGCGGCATTTGACCGTGTCCTCGACCTGGGCCAGATCGCCACGCGCCTGACGCCCCGCCGTGCGCTGAGCCCCGGCGCGGGCCGCCGCCGCCCGGACCGCATCGACGGCGGCGCGCTTCCTCGCCTGGTCGATCCGCCCCAGATATTTGAAGCCGTACCAGACCGCGGCGATGATCAGGATGAGCCAGAAGAGCTTCGGCAAGCTCGGGATGGTGAACATCGGGCCATATAGAGGCGGCCGGCCCA
This sequence comes from Verrucomicrobiia bacterium, assembly GCA_035482595.1. GTDB lineage: Bacteria > Pseudomonadota > Alphaproteobacteria > Dongiales > Dongiaceae > DASXQK01. The sequence goes on along the minus strand of DATHQQ010000141.1, from coordinate 3,571 downwards.
GGCGGTCAAGCGATGCGCGGTCAAGCGATGCAAAGCCGCGGCAGTCCTGATAGCTTCCCCGCGCCATGCGACCCCAGCCCGGCCTTCCTCAGCCAAAGCCCCTGCCCCACCCCGGCCAGGGCATCGCCGTCATCTCCGAGCGCGAGAGCCTGGGGGATGGGTTCTATAAGCTGCATCTGCTGCGGGCACTGCGGCGCGCCTATCCCGGCGAGGCGATCGACTGGTATGTCTCCGAAGGCCCCTCGCCCTATGGCGGGATGATGGCCCCGATCGTGGCCCGCGACCTGCGCAAGGTCGTGCCCTTCGCCGGCTTTCGCCGGCCGCGGCTGGAGGCGATGCGTCGGCTGCGCAGCCTCCCGCCCTATTCCCTGGTCATCGACAACCGCACCAACAATGCGGTGGTGCTGGCGACCCGGCTGCTGCTGAGGGCCCATCTCTACCAGGCGCCGACGCCGGGCTATCTCTTCTGCTCGCGCCGGCCGGGCGGCATCCGGCCGATGCACAAGCTCGCCCGGCTGATGAAGCTGCTGGAGGCCGTGACGGGCGCTCCTGTCGATGGCGCCGGGGAGATCGAGCTGCCGCCGGCGATGCTGGAGACCGCCGGCCGGCTGCTGCCCCCCGGCGCGCGCTATATCGGGCTGGTGCCCGGCGCCTCGGGGCCCGAGCGCTGCTGGCCGCTGGCGCGCTATATCGAGCTCGCGGGCTGGATCGCGGCCCAGGGGGCCAAGCCCGCTTTCATCCTGGGGCCCGTCGAGCTCGCCCTGCTGCCGCGACTGCGCGAGGCTTTGCCCCAGGCCCTGTTTCCCGGCTGCAGTGAGAGCGAGACCATCAAGGAGGTGGAGCTGTCGCTGGCCCTGGGCCGTCGCATGGCCGGGGCGGTCAGCAACGACACCGGTACCGGCCATCTCCTGGGCGCGGCGGGCACACCGCTGCTCAGCCTCTTCGGCCCGACGGACCCCCGTGTCTGGCGGCCGGTCGCCACCCGCAGCGCCGTCATCTGGGCCCGCGACCACGGCGGGCCGCAGATGGAACGGATTCCCTTCGCGGCAGTGACCGAAGCGCTCCAGGGGCTGATGAAGCAGGCCTAGGCCGGTCCGGGTCCGTGACCTGTTTCTGCAGGGAATCTACAGGCATTTTGGCTTCCCGGATGACTTCAGGCGGCGCGTCGGCTTCGGCGCATGGTCCCTTCGCGCGGATCACGCCCCGGTAGAACTTTCGTCCGCACGCCACGGGTGTGCGGTTCGGGTCAGCAAGCCTCGCTCTCTCAACCGACAGAAAGAGCGAGGCTTGGCGACCGCGGCAGGACAGTCGTATCGACAAGCGTGGGAACTCCACGCCATCATTTCACTCTATACGCAAAATACGTAACGGTCAATGCTAGGCGAGATCGAGGCCGGCGCCCCGCAGCACGGCATCGGCCGCCGCGCTATAGGCGCCGCCGGGCTCATGCAGGACGAGGCCCTGGGCCAGGGTCAGCGGGGCCGCACTTCCCTTGCGGGCCAGGAGGATGATCCGGCGCGCCGGGCGGCCGAGGGCGGGCCAGAGCGGGAAGACAACGATTTCGCCGGCTCGGCCCTCCAGCAGGGCCAGGAGATCGCCCAGACGACCCGGCTTGTGGATCATCAGAAGGCTGCCCTTGGGCGCGGCCAGCTTCAGGATCTGGCCCATCCAGGCCGCCAGATCCGCCTCTCCCTCCATATGGCCCTGGGCGCGGCCGGGCTCCGCCGGGGCGGTGGCGCTGCCGGCGGCATGGAAGGGCGGATTGGCCAGAACGAGGTCGAAGCCGCCCGCGGCGATGGCCGCCGGAGGCCGCAGCAGATCGCCCTCATGGATCGCGATCCGGCCCTCGAGGCCGTTCAGCCGGACATTCTCCCGGGCGAGGCCCGTCAGGGCGGGCTGCAGCTCCAGCCCGATCACCTCCACCGCCGGGAGCCGCCGGGCGAGGCAGAGCGCCGCGGTGCCCACACCGCAGCCCAGATCCAGCACGCGCCCCTTGGTCGCCGGCGCCGCGGCGGCCAGGAAGACCGGATCGATGCCGGTGCGCAGGCCCTTCGCCGGCTGGCGCAGCCGCAGAAGCCCGCCCAGGATCGCATCCTCGGTGACGGCGTTCCGTGGCGGTTCTTCCGCCTCAATCGCCGGCATCGAGCCCGGCGTCCGCCAGCAATCTCTTGGCGCGGGAGAAGACGTCGCTATCGACCATCAGCCGCGGGGCGATGAAATTGGCGCTGCCCTCGGTGATGCTCATATGGGTGTCGAGGACCACATGCTCGATTCCGGCATCGGTCAGCAGCGCCCGCAGAAAGGACATCCGCACCATGTCGTTCGTCCGGGCCAGCTCCTTCACGTCGTCCTTCTCTCCCTCGCCCGATGGCGGAATTCATAAACGCACGAGCCTCGCGGGCCGCGGCGTCGGCGCGACTTGACCCCGGGGACAGCGCTTCTATGCTCGCTTGAGCTAGCTTCGGGGTCAAGGAACGGGGTCGCGCGTGGCTGTCATCGTCAACCTGGAAGAAGAACGGGGCCGCAGCCGCAAGCCTTCGCTGGACGAGCTGCAGCGCCTCGTGAACGAGGATCTCCGGGTCGTCAATGAGCTGATCGTCAAGCATATGCACAGCCCGGTGCCGCTGATCCCCCAGCTGGCCGGGCATCTGGTGGCCGCCGGAGGCAAGCGCCTGCGCCCGCTTTTGACCCTCGCCTCGGCCCGGATGTGCGGCTATCGCGGCGGCCGACATCACGCCTTGGCCGCCTGCGTCGAGTTCATCCATACCGCGACCCTCCTCCACGACGATGTGGTGGACGAGAGCGACCTGCGCCGCGGGCTTGCCACCGCCAATGCCCTCTGGGGCAACAAGGCCAGCGTGCTGGTGGGCGATTTCCTGTTCAGCCGGGCCTTCCAGCTCATGGTCTCCGACGGGTCGCTCAGGGTGCTGGAGATCCTCTCCGGCGCCTCGGCGGTGATCGCCGAGGGCGAGGTGCTGCAGCTCGTGACCAGCAACGACACCGATACCTCCGAGCAGGCCTATCTCGACGTCATCCGCTGCAAGACCGCGGCCCTCTTCGCCGCCGCCTGCCGCATCGGCGCCGTCGTCGCCGAGCGCCCGAAGGTGGAGGAGGAGGCCCTGGACAGCTATGGCCTCAATCTCGGCATCGCCTTCCAGCTCATCGACGACATGCTGGACTATTCCGCCAAGCAGGCCGAGCTGGGCAAGACCGTCGGCGACGATTTCCGCGAGGGCAAGGTGACCCTGCCCGTGGTGCTGGCCTTCCGCCGCGGCGACGAGACCGAGCGCGGCTTCTGGCGGCGCTGCATCGAGCAGGTCGACCAGTCCGACGAGGACCTGCGCCAGGCCATTGCATTTCTCGAGCGCCATGGGGCGCTGCGGGACACCGTGGCCCGGGCCCGCCATTACGGCGCCATCGCCCGCGACGCCATGGGCATCTTCCCCGACGGGCCGGAAAAGCGCGCCATGCTCGATGTGGTCGATTTCTGCATCGAACGGGCCTATTAGGGCCCTTTGGGGTCTTGGGGGCCTTGCCTCGGGCGGGAGGATGGGGCTATAACCCGCGGCCC
>DATHQQ010000140.1:0-2872 GCA_035482595.1 Verrucomicrobiia bacterium | reverse complement strand
CGGAGATGCGGAACGATATTTGCGCCGTCATGCGGGGGCTGTCCGATGGCGCCATTCCCAACCGTATCTATCGCGACGATCCGCGATATGGTTGGGAGAACTATTGGCGGGTGGACATCACGACAATCTAGATGCCCTGAGCTCCCCGGAAACTTTGAGAAGAAAAGCGGTGCCCGTCAGCGGGCCAGGGCCTCTGGCGGCCGGATGGCCCTCGGCCAGGCCCAGCTCACGGCGGGCCAGCGCAACGATACCCAGACTTGGATTAATCGCGGCGCCCACCTTGGCCGGATCCAGGGTCGCGACCGTAACTGCCATGTTGGCAACTCGCCGCCGGCGCAGCTCTACCTCAGCGCGGCCCTGGCCCATGCCCAGCTGGTGAACATAGCGGCGCAGGAGCTGAACTGCATGAAGCGGGTCACGCCGAACAACACGGCCCAAAGCTACCTCTTCCACAAGGTCCAGGGCGATCAGAGTACGGTGGGCGGCACAGGCGGCCAGATGCCGGCGGGCCGGCCGCAGCTGACGGCGGGGCAACGCAACGATAGCCAGACCTGGATCAACGGCGGCGCGCAGCCCTAGCGGAGTCGTCTCCGTCGGTCCTAGCCGAGCCTGAACATCGGCAGGAGCAGGAATAGCTTCGCCACCGTGGCGTTGGTCAGATCCACGAAGAAGGCGCCGGCCAGGGTGATGACCAGGAAGGCCTTGGGCGATGGGCCGTAGCGTCGGGCAACCTCGTCCATGGTCGCCATCGCCACGGGCATCGAGGCTAGGCCGAATCCCAGGAATCCCGCGGTCGTCACCGCCGCGTCGTAGTCGCGGCCGAGCAGCCGGAAGACGACGAAATAGGCGATGACTAGGATGACCAGGATCTGAGCCACGGTGTTCAGGAGGAGAGGGCCGATGATCGCCGCGATGGCCAGGAGCGGCGTGCTCATGAGGCTGATAGCCAGGAACAGATTGAGCGCGATCTCGCCGCCCGCGGCGACGGGCCGCAGGTCAAGGCGCCAGCGCAGGGCGTCGGCCCCGTTGGTGAGGGCGATGCCGGCCAGCATGGCCGTGAGGAAGCCCGGCAGCATTACCCCGCCGGCCGCAGCCCAGCCGTTGAGGATCTCGCCGAGATAGACGGCGACGGCCACCATCAGGAGCGCCAGGAGGATCTGTTCCAGGCCCCGAGCGGGCGCAAGGGGGGCAGGCGCCAAGGGGGTTGCGGCGGGGCCTTGCCCTACCGCCGCAAAGGAGATTCCGCTCGGGCTGCGGTCCGGGGGCCGCAGGCCGTGGCGCGAGATGAGAAAGCCGATAACGGGGCCAGCGAAAAGCGCACCGGCGATGGTCGCTAGCGTCGCCGCACCGATCCCGACCGCCGGCGCGGCCTCGAGCCCGGCAGCTTCGGCTTCCCTGGCCCAGGCGAGCGCCGTGCCCGGCCCGCCCACGAAGGAGAGCCCGCCGGCCAGCAGGCCGTAGAAGGGATGCGCGCCGAAGGCCAGCGCCACGGCGGCGCCGACGAGATTCTGCAGAAATATGAGGAGCACGATCGCCAGGCAGAGGATCAGGAGGGGCCGCCCGCCCGTCGCCAGCGTGCCCAGCTTCGCCGACAGGCCGATGGTGGCGAAGAAAATCAAGAGAAGCAGATCCCGCATGGCTTTGTCGAAGCGGAGATCGACGGCCAAGGCGATGTGGAGGATGAGGACCAGAAGCGCGACCAGAAGCCCGCCCACCACCGCATCGGGCAGGGAGATCCGCTTCAGCCAGGGCACGCCGGCTCGCACCCCTTTGCCGATGAAGAGCGTGACCAGCGCCACGATCAATGTCGCGAGCTCGGAGAGCTCGACCATATGCGCCAGTGGCATTGCCGTCCCATCCCCCCATGAGCACGAACCAGCGATCGGCTTGGGGGCCATGAAGCACCAGCTTCCGATGGCCGGCAAGCGGCATCGCGGGTGCCTCGGGCAGGCCCGCCCTCATCGCGCCCTTCGCCACCCTGGAAAGTGAATGTCGAAGCGACATGGAGGCTGGGCTACCCTTGGGCCGGGCGCGGGGCTGCTTTGGACAACCAAACCTCTGTCCTAGGGTTGTCTACAGTGGCCGGCGCGAGGCATCGCCAGGAATTCGAAGGGAGTCACGGGATGGCCGGCCAAATCAGTCCCCTCGCGGGAAAGAAGCCCGACCCCTCCAAGCTGGTCGATGTGCCACGGCTGGTGACGGCCTATTTCACCGGCAAGCCGGACCCGAGCGTGCCATCGCAACGGGTCGCCTTCGGCACCTCGGGCCATCGGGGATCGGCCTTCGACAACGCCTTCAATGAGGATCATATCCTCGCCATCAGCCAGGCGATCTGCCAACACCGGGCCCAAAACGGCGTGGACGGGCCGCTCTATATCGGCATCGACACCCATGCGCTCTCTGAGCCCGCTCTGGCCAGCGCGATCGAGGTCTTCGCCGCAAATGATGTCGAGGTGATGATCGACGCGGCCGACGGCTATACCCCGACCCCCGTCGTCTCCCATGCGATCCTGACCTACAACAAGAATCGCAAGAGCGGGCTTGCCGACGGGATCGTCGTCACCCCGTCACATAATCCGCCCGAGGACGGCGGCTTCAAATACAACCCCCCGAGCGGCGGACCGGCGGATACCGGCGTCACCAAATGGATCGAGAACGCCGCCAATGCGCTGATCGAGAAGAAGCTCGAGGGGCTGCAGCGCATGCCCTACGATCGCGCGCGCAATTCGCCGCGGGTCCACCGCCACGACTATGTCGGCGCCTATGTCCCCGATCTGGCGAATGTGGTGGATATGGCGGCGATCCGCGCCTCGGGCGTGAAGATCGGCATCGATCCGCTGGGCGGCGCCAGCGTCCATTTCTGGCAGCCGAT
>DATHQQ010000139.1:0-3537 GCA_035482595.1 Verrucomicrobiia bacterium | reverse complement strand
GAGCAGCTTCGGTCAGCTTGCCTCGAACCCCCAGCCCCCCGGTCGTCATTCCGGCGAAAGCCGGAATCCAGGGGGCCACATGATCGGGATTTTGCCGCTCGCCCCTGGACCCCGGCTTTCGCCGGGGTGACGGGATAGAGGGAGCGGCATATAAGGCAACAGCGTTATTGCCTCCGCGATCGACGGAAGAGGGAGCGAGTAGCCTCCGGGGCCGATCTATGTAATGCGCGACCAACTCTGCCGAGCGCCATTTCAGAGCAAGAAATATTCCCCCAAATAAAAACGCCCGCGTCCTGGAGGACGCGGGCGCCGGAATCTCAGTACGTGGAATGTCTAGTCGCCGACGGCCAAGTTCTCGGCCGACTGACGTCCGTCCTTCTGCGTCTGGATCTCGTAGGTGACCTTCTGGCCTTCCTTCAGCGTCTGCATGCCAGCACGCTGCACCGCGCTGATATGGACGAAGATATCCTTACCGCCGGTGTCGGGTTGCACAAAGCCGAAACCTTTGGTGGGGTTGAACCATTTGACGGTGCCTGTCGGCATCCTAGTCTCCGTTCGTCGTTGACAGGTTAGCCGCACGATTGCCCGTGCGGCGGCAACAATCAGAGGTTCGGAAGGGAGCTTGTCAGAGCGCCGAGTGACGACTTAGACGAGTGCGACTGCCGGACCAACGAGTTGTCGTTCATGAACTATGGGCCGTCGGGGAGCAAAACACAACAGTCAATGGCCGCAAGGGTTTCCGCCACTGGCCCCATGCAAAAACCTACTTGCCGCTGCCCGCCGCGTCATGGGTATCGCGGGTCAGGTAATAGGCGCCGAGGATCGGCAGCGCCGTGACGGCGATCACGAAAACCGCGGCCACATTCGTCAGCGGCCGCTCGCGCGGGCGCAGGAGCTGGCTCAGCATCCAGATGGGCAGGGTCTCCTGCTGGCCGGAGGTGAAGGTGGTGACGATGACCTCGTCGAAGCTGAGGGCGAAGGCCAGCATGCCGCCCGCCAGCAGGGCCGTGGCGACATTGGGCAGCACGACATGGCGGAAGGTCTGGAAGCTGTTGGCGCCCAGATCCATGGAGGCCTCGATCATGGTGGGCGAGCTGCGCCGGAGGCGCGCGATGACGTTGTTGTAGACGACCACGATGCAGAAGGTGGCGTGGCCCAGCACGATGGTCCAATAGCTGAAGGGAACCCCGCCCAGCGCGAAGGCCGAGCGCAGGCTGATGCCGGTCACGATGCCGGGCAGCGCGATCGGGAGCAGGATCATCAGGGTTACGGATTCCTTGCCGAAGAAGCGGAAGCGGTACATCGCGAGCGCGGCCAGCGTGCCGAGGATGAGGGCGAGGCCCATCCCCATCAGCGCCACCTCGACCGAGAGCCCGAGCGCCTGCCAGATGTCGTCGCGGCCCCAGGCGACGGCGAACCATTTGAAGGTGAGGCCGGGGGGCGGGAAGTTGAAGCTGCGGTCGTCGGTGGTGAGCGCATAGAGCAGGATGAAGGCGAGCGGCAGGTTCAGGAACAGCAAGCCGCCAGTCGCCGCGGTCTTCAGCCCCCAGCCGGCGCCCGTGCCGCTCCTCCGGCTAGCGCGCATCGCCCCCGCCTCAGAGCGCATCGAACGCCCCGAGGCGCTTGGCACCGGCGAGATAGAGCGCCATCACCAGGATCGGCACCATGGTGAAGGCGGCGGCCAAGGGGATATTCCCCGCGGTGCCCTGATAGCTGTAGACCACCATGCCCACGAAGGGTCGGGAATTTCCGATCAGATTGGGAATGATGTAGTCGCCCAGGGTCAGCGAGAAGGTGAAGATCGAGCCCGCCGCCACGCCGGGAATCGCCAGCGGCAGGATGACGTTACGGAAGGTCTCCCGCGGCCTGGCGCCGAGATCGGCCGAGGCCTCGATGAAGCTGCGCGGCACCCGCTCCAGCGCGGCCTCGACCGGCAGGATCATGTAGGGGAGCCAGATATAGATGAAGACGATGCACATGCCGATGTAGGAGGCGGAGAGCGAGGGCCCGCCGATGACCGGCAGTGCCAGCGCACCGTCGAGCAGCCCGCCGAGGCCGACCAGATTGAACAGCCAGGTGAGCACGCCCTCCTTGGCCAGGATCAGCTTCCAGCTATAGACGCGCACCAGATAATTCGACCAGAGCGGCAGCATGACCGCGATATAGAAGACCGCCTTCGCCCGGGGCCCGGCGAAGCGCGCCATGTAATAGGCGAGCGGAAAGGCGATGGCAGCACACCCCAGGGTCACCGTCGCCGCCATCACCACCGTGCGCAGGATGATGGTGAGATTGGCGGGCGTGAAGAGCTCGGCATAGGTGGAGAGCGTGGGCTGATAGACGACGAGGCCGGAGAAATCGTCGACCGAGAAGAAGCTCTGGGCGAGCAGGGCCAACAGCGAGCCGACATAGACGATGCCGAGCCAGAGGAGCGGCGGCAGCAGCAGGAGGAGCAGCACCAGCCGCGGCCGGAGATAGAGGAAGGTGGAGAGCCGTCCGATGGCGCCTGGCTGCGCCGGCGGGCCATGGGGGGCCGGCTCGGCCACGGCGCTCATTGCCGCATTTCCTGGATATGGGCGCGCTGCCAGATGAGCCGCACCGCCTGGCCCTGGCGGGCCAGCGCCGAGGAGGCCGTCTCCGCTCGGTTCTGGTCGATCACCGTCAACTCGCCGCCGCCCGCAAGGGCGACATGGAAGCGGGTGGAAGCGCCGAGGTAGAGCACGCTCGAGATCGTGCCGTCGACGGCGCAGGAATCGGCGGGTGCTGCGCTCCCGGGGGCGGCGATATGGATCTTCTCCGGCCGGATCGAGAAGGCCTGCGGCACGCCGGGGATGGATGCTGCGGCCGGACCGGAGACGAGATTGGAGACCCCGACGAATCCGGCGACGAAGACGCTGGCCGGATGCTCGTAGATCTCGGCCGGGCTGCCGATCTGCTCGATCCGCCCCTTGTTGAAGACGGCGATGCGGTCGCTCATGCTGAGCGCCTCGCCCTGATCATGCGTCACATAGATGAAGGTGATGCCGACCTGGCGCTGGATCGCCTTCAGCTCCACCTGCATCTGCTCGCGCAGCTTGAGATCGAGCGCACCAAGGGGCTCGTCCAGCAGCAGGACTCCCGGCTTGTTGACGAGCGCGCGGGCGAGTGCCACGCGCTGGCGCTGGCCGCCGGAGAGCTGGGAGGGCCGCCGGCCGCCGAGGCCGCCCAGCGCCACCATCGCCAGCATCTTCTCCGCTTCTGCCCGGCGCTCGGGCTTCGCGACGCGGCGGATCATCAGCCCATAGGCGACGTTCTCGGCGACCGTCATATGGGGAAAAAGGGCGTAGTCCTGGAAGACGGTATTGACGTCGCGCTCATAGGGCGGAACGCCGGCCATGTTGCGGCCATGGACCACGACCTCGCCGGTGCTCGGCTGCTCGAAGCCGGCGATGAGCCTGAGGCAGGTGGTCTTGCCCGAACCCGAGGGGCCGAGCATGGAGAAGAACTCGCCATCGGCGATGTCGAAGCTGACATCGTCGACGGCCCGGACCTCGCCGTAGT
>DATHQQ010000138.1:0-5817 GCA_035482595.1 Verrucomicrobiia bacterium | reverse complement strand
TTGAGATCGCGCACGGTCAGCAGCAGCGCGACGGGTGCCGTCACTTGGCCCATCGCTCGGCCAGCCAGTCGCCGATCAGATTCATGCTCACCGCCGTCAGGATGATCATGGCAGCGGGCAGCAGCAGCGCCACGGGATTGGAGAACAGGATATTGCGGTTCTCGAACAGCATGCGCCCCCAATCGGGCGTGCCTGGCTGGACGCCGAGACCGAGGAAGGAAAGCCCGGCGAGATTGACCAGAGCGAAGGCGAAATCCAGCAGCACATAGGCCAGAACGATGGGCAGGACATTGGGCAGGATATGGATGAAGAGGATGCGCGTCTTGGAGACGCCCAAAGAGCGGGCAGCGTCGATATAGGGCCGCGGCCGCTGCTCCAGCACGGCGCTGCGCACGATGCGGGTGTCGGGCGCGGTGAAGAGGATCACCAGCACCAGCACCGCGACCCAATAGCCCCCGCCCACCACGCCCACCACCACGATGGCCACCAGCGGTCCGGGCAGAGCGAACATGAAATCGACCCAGCGCATGATCGCCGAATCCACCAGCCCGCCGAGATAGCCCGAGAGAAGCCCGAGCAAGGTGGCGATGGAGAAGGCGCCGGCGGCGATGACGATGGGACCCGCCAGAGCGGTCCAGGCGCCATGGATCACGCGGGAGAGCACGTCGCGGCCGAGCAGGTCGGTCCCCGCCAGGAAAGCGGCCGAGGGGGGCTTGTCGCCGATGAGGAGGCGCTGCGTGTCGGGTGAATCCGGCGCGATCGCCCCGGCGAAGAGGGCGCAGACGACGACGATCGCGATAAGCAGGATGGCCAGCAGGATGATGATCGGGATGCGGCGCCGTCCCGCGGCCGGCGCCGGCTCCCGCAGCTCCAGCGGCAGGGTCACGACTGCACCCGCTCGAAGCGGATGCGCGGATCGATCAGGATATAGGCGAGATCGATCAGCAGATTGAGCAGGATGACGAAGGCGGAGAAGAACAGCGTCGTGCCCTGGATCAGCGGTATGTCGCGGCGCTGCACCGCCTCGACGGTGAGGGAACCCAGCCCGGGAAGCGCGAAGGTCACTTCGACATAGATCGCATTGGCGACCAGGCCGACGATGATGAGCCCCGCGGCGGTGACGACGGGGATGAGGGCGTTGCGCAGCACATAGCCGAAGACGATGCGCGACGGCGAGAGGCCGCGGGCGCGGGCGAAGACGACATAATCCTTGTTCAGCTCCTGGATGACCGCGGCCCGGGTGATCTTGACCACGATCGCCATGATGGAGAGGGCCAGCGCCACCGCCGGCAGGGTCAGATGCCAGAAGCGGTCGAGAAAGCCGCGCCCCGCCCCGAAGATGGGGAACCAGCCGATGACCACGCCGAAGAGATAGAGCAGCAGGATCCCGGTGACGAAGGCCGGCGAGCTGATGCCGAAGACGCCGAACATTACCACGCCGCGATCGAGGCGGGAGCCGCGGCGAAACCCCGCCAGCATGCCCAGCAGGATGCCGAAGAAGAGCACAAGGAAGGAGCTCATCAGGCCGAGAAAGATGGTGAGGCCGAGACGCTGACGGATGGCGCTGGTGACGAGCTGGCTGCCCTGGATCGAGCGGCCGAGATCGCCCTGCAGCACCTGCCACAGCCATTTGCCATATTGGACGATGAAGGGATCGTTCAGGTGATAGCGCTCGCGGATCGCGGCCAGCGTCGCGGGATCCGAGGCCCGCGAGCCCAGCAAGGCGCGCACCGGATCGCCCGGCGCGAGATGGACCAGAGCGAAGACGCCGAAGGAGACGATCAGCAGCAACGGGATCGCGATCGCGAGCCGGCGCAGGACGAAATGGAGGACGGCGGTGCCCTGCATCAGGCTTGCCTCAGGCTGGCGTCCGATCGGGCCGCAGATAGCGGTCGAACCAAGCGACGGCGCGGCGCCAGAAATCGCGGCGATGGGAATCCTCGCGCAGCCCATGGCCCTCGCGCGGATAGACGACGAGCTCGCTTTCCACGCCGCGCTCGACGAGGCCGGCGTAGAGCTCCTGGCCCTGGCCCAAAGGCGTACAGCGATCCTCGCTGCCATGGACGATCAGGGTCGGCGTTACCGGCTTGTCGAGGCGCATCATCGGCGAGCGGTCGATGGCGAGGCGCTTGAAGCGTTCCTCCGTCAGCGGTCCGCCCACGATCCATTCGCTGAAGGCGTGGTTGCAGGAATAATGCGAGCTCCAGTTGTTGGCGATGCCGGAGACCATGATGGCGGCGCGGAAGCGATGGCTCGTGGCCACGGCCCAGGCAGTGAGATAGCCGCCATAGCTCGCGCCGGTGACGCCGATGCGGGCCGCATCGGCGAAGCCCTGGGCGATGCAGTAATCGATGCCGGCCAATATGTCCTCGAACTCGGCCCCGCCGGGATCGCCGATATTGAGCCGGGAGAAATCCTGGCCCCAGCCGGCATTGCCGCGATAATTCGGCAGGAAGACGGCATAGCCCGCGGCGGCATAGGGCAAAGCGAAGCCGGGATCGAAGCCATGTTTGACGGCCCAGGTCGGCCCGCCATGGATATCGCAGATCATGGGCAAGGGCCCGGGCGCGCGCTTCCGCGGCAAGAGAAGGAAGCCCTCCATCGCAAGCCCGCCAGGGCCGGACCAGGAGAGGACCCGCACCTCCGGATAGGCATCGAAGCCCCGCATCAGCGAGCTGTTCAACTTGGTGAGCGGCTGCCAGTCCTTGTCACCAACGCGCTTCAACACGATCTCGGGCGCTTGCCCGACGGCCTCGCGGATGGCGGCGAAACTCTGCCCGTCCGGCGCGGGCTTGATCTGGGCCAGGAAGCTGCTGGGTCCGATGACAGCGTCTTCTTGCGTCATCCATCGGATCGCGCCGTCGAGGCCGATGACGCCATAGACCGAGCCGAGTCGATGCCAGCCGGCGAACCAGAGGCTCTCCGCATCGCGCCACTGAATGGCGGTGACATTGGAGAGCTTGTCTTCGGCCAGGCTCGTGACGCGCCCGGAGGCGAGATCCAGAATCCGGATGGCCCCGGCGACGAGTCCCCGGTCGCTGGACCAGCCTTCGAGGAAGGCGACGCGCCGCCCATCGGGATCGGCGGCGGGGCCCTGCAATTGCCAGGGCGAGTCATGGAGGATCTCGGCGCTCCGGCGTGCCAGATCGAGACGGGCGAGGCGGGCGCGATACCAGCCGCGCTCGCTGGGATCGGCGGAGACGAGGGCCAGCGCCGCCTGATCGCCCAGAAGATCGAACTCCCAGACCGTCAGATCCGGGGGGCCAATCTCGGCAGTGGCCCCCTGGGCGGCCCCGGGGGCGGCATCGATCCGATAGAGCCGGCGCCGCGCCTGGCGGGGATCGGTGACGGCGGGATCTTCGGTGTCGCCCCAGGAAAGCCGCATGGCGCCTTCGGTGGCGCCCGCGTCCAGGCCGCGATCGGCGGCGAGCGCGATCAGCGCCGTGCCGTCGCTCGTCCAGCGCAGATCCTCGACCGTGCCGGGGATCTCGCCCAGCGGCCGGGTACCGCTCTGCTCCAGAAGGAATACCGATCTCTTGCCGCGCAGGCTGCGGTCGGAGAGGAAGGCAAGGCGCTCGTCGACGGGCGATTGGCGCGGCCCGATATCGCTTCCCGGTCCCTCGGTCAGCGCCTGGGCCGAGCCGTCGAGCCCGAAGCGCCAGAGGCGGCTCTGATAGCTCTCGCCGGCCCGGTGGCTCGCCGGCGAGACCGAGGCGATGACGGCATCGCCGCCGCGCGCGAAGCAGAGGTCGGAGGGATGTCGAAGGCGCTCCAGCCGCTCGACGCAATCCGTCAGGAGATCCATCCTCTCCACTCCCTCTCAGAGATCGCTGCGAGGAGCCAGGGCATCCGCGCCGGCCGGCATCGCAAAGCCAGCGAGGCTGCGGCAGGAAATCGCCGCCGCAGCCTCGCCGCTCATTCCGCCTTGGCTATTTCAGGCCGAAGCCCCGGATGGCCCAAGGAATGTTGTACCAGAAGGCCGTATAGCCGGTGAGCTTGTACTTGTTGTTGATTGCCATGGCCGAGGAGGGCCAGAAGATCGGCACGACAGCGACATCGTCATTGGCGATCCGGAACACCTGCTGCAGCGCCTCGGCGCGGTCCTTGGGGTCGGTCTTCTCATTGGCGGCGGCGAGATATTTGTCGACATCGGGGTTCTTGAAGTTGGACCCGTTCATGCCGTCCTTCGCCGCATTGGCGCTGTCGAAGAAGAGGTAGGGATAATTCGCCGGATCGGCGAAATCGGGGTAGTAGGGCATGATCTGCATGCCGAGCTTCTCATGGCGGAAGAAGCCGGCGAGCCACTGGTTCCCGTCGATCTCCTGCACCTCCATGATGATGCCGATCTGCTTCAGGTTCTGCGAGATGCTTTGCAGGACATTGACCATATACGGATCGCCGGTCGAGCCGGGCACCGAGATGGTGAAGCCGTTGGGCACCGTCGACTGCGCCAGCTCGGCCTTGGCCTTGTCGAGATCGAAGCTGTAGCCCGGAAGCGTGTCGTAGAAGGCCTTGACCGCCTCCACCGGCTGCACCCCCGCCCAGATCTCCGGCGGGTCGAGGGCGACCGCCGGCTCGCCATTGCCTTTGAGCAGCGCCGTCACCAGCCCGACGCGATCCACGGCATAGGCGATCGCCTTGCGGACATGGACATCGTCGAAGGGCGGGGCCGAATGATCGAGGGTCAGGCAATAGATGCCGAGGGAGGGAGCGGTGATGACATCGACATTCTTCAGCGCCTTCCATTGATCGATGTCGGAAATGGCCAGATCGAAGGTGCCGTCGATATCGCCGTTCTGCATCGCCAGCAGCCGGGTCTGGCGATCGGCGATCGCCTGGAAGGTGATCTTCTTGGCCACCGCCTTCGGCCCCCAATAGGCCGGATTGGCCTCCAGCACCGCATGGTCGCCGGGGGCGAATTCGGTGAGCTTGTAGGGACCGGTGCCGAGGATCAGCACATCGGGCGTGCCGATATCCTTGGGATGGGCCTCGAGCTGGCTCTTCTTGAAGATGAAGCCGGCCATATGGGCGGCGGTGTAGCGGAACTGGATGTTAGGGCTCTTCAGCTTGACCGTCACCTCGGCCGGGCCGCTCGCTTCCACCGAGGCGACCGAGCTGTAGAAGGCCGCGAGCTGGGAGCCGGAATTGGGATCGAGATGGAACTTCATGGTGGCGACGATATCGTCGGGCGTGAGCGCGCTGCCGTCGCCGAAGGTCACACCCTGGCGCAGATGATATTTGAAGGTGGTGGGATCGCTCTGCGCCCAGCTATCCGCCACCGCCGGCACCAGGGAGAGATCGTCGCCGAAGGCCAGCGGGCCTTCCTGCACCAGCGACATGATGGCGCCGATATAGGTGCTCCAGGCATGGGGAATGAACAGCGTATCGGGCACCGAAGGCAGGGCCCATTTGATCTCGTCGATCTCACCGGTATCAGCCAAAGCCGTTCTGAGGCGAGGACCGAACATGGCGGCCGTGGCCGCGACCGAGGCCATGGTCAAGAAGGACCGGCGGCTGGGGCTCGTGATCATCTTGCACCTCCCTGCTGAGGGGCGGAGGTCTCCCCTCCGCCGGGTGACGCGGCAGTGTATATTGTATAATTATGCCGTCAATGGATGGCGGCGGATACGCCAAGAGGCGTCGGGTCGGTGCCTCAGCTATGCTACGGAGAAGCGATCGATGACCCATAGCCATGTCCCGTCGCTCTGTCGGCGGGCGACCTCGGCGGTCACGCTGCCATCGGGAAGGCGCGTGGAGGTGAGCGCCAAATCCCCGTTGACGACGGCCGGACTCTGAATTCCCAAAGCAAATTTTCGG
>DATHQQ010000137.1:0-2251 GCA_035482595.1 Verrucomicrobiia bacterium | reverse complement strand
GGCTTCTCCGCGCGGCGCAGCAGCTGAATGATCTCGAACATCCGGTCGGACCGGCTCACGGCTCGCTCTCCGAAAGGAGACTGGGAACAGGGTTGCTGCTGACAATAGGCTGTCAGGATGATTTGGCTCTGAGTTTTGATGGGGTATTTGACTGTTACGTATTTCGCGTATAGACTGAAATGCTACGCTCCACACGGCTTGCGGATGGGGGTCCTGCCGGCGCGTCATCCGGAAGCAGACGAGAATGCCTGTAGATTCCCTGCAGAAACAGGAAATCCGCTGATCTAGCCGATCAGCTTCTCGATCTCGTGCCAGACCATCTCCGGCGGCAGGCTGCCGTAGCAGGCGGGCGTCACCACCGAGGGACCGCGATAGGTGCAGACCCGGCTGCGGCAGGGCGAGCAGGGGAAGACCGCAGCCAGATGGACCTGCCCCGGGCCGACGGTGCCGTTGTGCTCGGGCCGCGTGGCGCCATAGAGGGTGACGCTGGGAATGCCGAGGGCGGCGGCGAGATGAGCGGGGCCGCTGTCATTGGCGGCGACCACGCTGGCCTCGCCGATCACCCGGCGCAGCGTCTCCAGATCGGGCGCCGGCAGGACGCGGGTTCCGGGCGCGGCCGCCGCGATGCGTTCTGCCTCGGCCCGCTCCTGCTCGCCATGCCAGCGCAGCACGGGCTCGACGCCGGCCGCATTGGCGCGCCGGGCGAGCTCGATCCAATGGCTCTCGGGCCAGCGCTTGGTCTCCCAGGTCGTGCCGTGGAGCAGCAACAGGCGCGGCCGCGCCGGACGGGCCGGCGGCGGCAGGCCGAAATCCGGCGAGGTCTCGGGCAGGGGATAGCCCAGCGCCTGGGCGAAGAGCCGGCGCTGCCGGTCGATGGCATGGATCTCCCAGGAGGCGGTGGCATGGCGGCGATAGGCCAAGGAAGCGACGCTCTCCCGTGCCGAAGGATAGTCGAAGCCTGAGACCGGCCCGCGCGTGAGAAGGGCGAGCAGCGCGCTTTTCACCAGCCCCTGGGCATCGATGACGAGGTCGTAGCGGCGCGCCCGCAGCCGGCCGATGAAGCGTCCCATCTCCGCCAGCTGGAAGCCCCGCCGCCAACGCCGGAGATTGACCGGGATCACTTCCGAGACCGCGGGATGCCAGGCGGGTGCGGCGGCGAAGGCCTCCTCCACCACCCAATCGATCTCGATGCCCGGGCGTGCTCTCGCCGCATCGCTCACCGCCGGCAGGGTGTTCAGGATATCGCCGAGGGAGGAGGTCTTGATGACGAGGAGGCGCATGGCTGCTCGCTCAGGCCACGGGAAGCAGGGCCAGCACCTGCGCCGGGTTCAGATCCTCGAGGCAGCGGTGGTGCCCCAGGGGGCAGATCCGCTTGTTGCAGGGGCTGCATTCGATGCCGAGGCGCAGCACATGGGCCTTGGCATTGTGGGGTCCCGTGCGCAGCGGGTCGGAGGGGCCGAAGAGGGCGACCTGCGGCCGGCCGAGGGCGGCGGCCACATGCATCAGGCCGGAATCATTGCTGACCACCGCATCGGCGAGGCTGAGCAACGCCACCGCCTGGTCCAGGCTGGTACGACCCGCGAGGTTCTCTTCGGCGGGAATCTCCGTCGCCGCGTCGCGATCGCCCGGCGAGCCGAAGACCCAGACCTGCCAGCCCTGGGCGCGCTTGGCCGCAGCGAGGGCGGCGAAATGGCGTGTCGGCCAGCGCTTGGCAGGGCCATATTCGGCGCCCGGCGCGATCGCCAGCAGCCGCGCCCTTGGCGCTTGCAGGCCGAGCTCGGCAAGTGTCTCGGCGCGCTGTTCATCCGTCACGATCAGGCGGGGCTCGAGCGCCTCGCCCCCATCGGGGGCAAGGGCGAGGAAGGTCTCGACCTGGGGCAGGCTTGGCTTGGCGATGGCCTCGGTCAGCAGCAGGCGGCGAAGCGCCCCGCCGAAGCCGCGCCGCGCGCCGATGCCGGCAAAGAAAGGCACCAGCGCCGATTTCAGCGAGCCCGGTAGGACCAGAGCGAGGTCATAGCCCTTGGCGCGGAGATCGCGGCCGATGCGGTAGCGCTCGGCGAGGCCGAGCTCGCCATGGCCAAGCGGAAGCGCGATGCCGGCGCTCACCTCCGGCATGAAGCGCAGAAGGGGCAGGGTCCAGCGCGGCGCCAGCACATCGAGGATCGCCTCGGGATACTGCCGGTGCAGCGACTGGAACAGGCTCTCGGCCATGACCATATCGCCGACCCAGGCGGGCGCGACGACGAGGACG
>DATHQQ010000136.1:0-15758 GCA_035482595.1 Verrucomicrobiia bacterium | reverse complement strand
TGGGCGATCGTCATCGTCGACGCCTGGATGTGGACGCCCTATGTCATGCTGATATGCCTTGCCGGACTGCGCTCGATCCCCAACGACATCTATGAGGCGGCCGAGGTCGACCGCGCCTCCCCCTGGCGGCAATTCTGGTCGATCACGCTGCCCATGGCGCTGCCCTTCATCATGCTGGCGGTGCTGTTCCGCGGCATCGAGAATTTCAAGATGTTCGACCTGGTCAATCTGCTGACCAATGGCGGACCGGGATCCACCACCGAGCTGGCCTCGATCACGCTGAAGCGCGAGGCCTTCGAGAAATGGCGGACGGGCTATGCCTCGGCCTTCGCCATCATCCTGTTCACCACGATCTTCGGCCTGGGCAATATCTATGTGAAGGCCCTCAACCGGGTGAAGCAGCGATGACCGCCGTCACCAACGTCCCTGCCGCCCGGGCTGCGACTACGGCCCACAAGACGACCGCCTATTCGGTCGTCGAGCCGAGCCGCCGATCCAAACGGATCGCCGCGGTCCTGGTGATCGTCTATGCGCTGGTCTCGATGATCCCGCTGTTCTGGATCTTCATCACCGGATTCAAGACCCCGCCGGATTCGATCGCCTATCCGCCAAAGATCATCTTCTCGCCCTCGCTGGAGGGCTACGTCAATCTCTTCACCACCCGCACGCGCCAGACGCCGGAGTACATCGCCAGCCTGCCGCCGGCCGAGAGCTGGTACGACAGGCTCGTGCGCTCCCGCAACATGGTGATCGCGGGGCCGTCGAAATACATCCCGCGTTATATCAATTCGCTGATCATCGGTTTCGGCTCGACCTTCCTGGCGGTGTTCCTCGGCACGATCGCCGCCTATGCCTTCTCGCGCTTCCGAGTACCACTAAAGGACGATCTGCTCTTCTTCATCCTATCGACGCGCATGATGCCACCCATCGCGGTCGCCATCCCGATCTATCTGATGTACCGCGAGATCGGCCTGATCGATACGCGCATCGGCATGATCCTCCTCTATACGGCGGTGAACCTGTCGCTCTCGGTCTGGCTCCTCAAGGGGTTCATGGACGAGATCCCGCGCGAGTATGAGGAGGCCGCGATGGTCGACGGCTATACGCGCCTGCAGGCCTTCTGGAAGGTCGTGCTGCCCCAGGCCTCCACCGGCATCGCCGCCACCGCGATCTTCTGCCTGATCTTCTCCTGGAACGAATACGCCTTCGCGGTGCTGCTGACCTCGGGCGACGCCCAGACCACGCCGCCCTTCATCCCCTTCATCATCGGTGAGGGCGGGCAGGACTGGCCCGCGGTCGCCGCCGGCACGACCCTGTTCCTCATACCGATCGTCGTCTTCACCATCCTGCTGCGCAAGCTCTTGCTGCGCGGTATCACCTTCGGGGCGGTGCGGCGATGAGCGTGGAGACGGGCATGAGCGCGCCCACACCCAGGCCGCTCTGGCGCCGAATCCTGCGGCGGGGGCCATGGGAGAATCTTGCCACGGTCCTCATCGGCGCCGGCGTCGTCATGCTGATGCAGCCCGTTTCGATCGATCTCTACGGCTACTCCCTTGTCACCATGCTGACCGGCACGGTGATGTTCATCATCGTGACCAAATTCCCGGATTGAGGCGGGCCATGGCGGAGATCCGGATCGAGAATCTGCACAAGGCCTTCGGGGATTTCGTCGCCGTGAAGGATTCGAGCTTCACCGTGGGCGATGGTGAGTTCTTCTGCCTGCTGGGCCCGTCCGGCTGCGGCAAAACGACGACGCTCCGGATGATCGCCGGGCTCGAGCTGCCCTCCTCGGGGCGCATCCTGCTGGACGGCGAGGATGTCACCTTTCGGCGTGCCGCCCAGCGCGACATCGCCTTCGTCTTCCAGCTCTTCGCCCTCTATCCGCATATGTCCGTGAAGGCCAATATCGGCTTTCCCCTGAAATGCCAGGGCATGGGCCGTGCGGAGATCCGGGCCAGCGTGCTGGAGGCCGCGCGCATCCTGCGCATCACCCATCTGCTCGACCGCCGGGTCTCGGGCCTCGCCTCGGGCGACCGGCAGCGGGTGGCGCTGGGGCGCGCCATCGTGCGCAAGCCCAAGGCCTTCATGATGGACGAGCCGCTGGGGGCGCTGGATTCGGAGCTGCGCCATATCATGACGGGCGAGCTGCGGGGCCTGCACAACCGGCTCGGCGCCACGACGATCTACGTCACCCACGACCAGCTCGAGGCCATGTCGCTCGCCGACAAGATCGCGGTGATGAACCACGGTCTGATCGAGCAGCTCGGCACCCCGCGGGAGATCTACGACCGGCCGGTCTCCCTGTTCGTTGCCGATTTCATCGGCTCGCCGCCGATGAACTTCCTCGATTTTCGCGGTGATCTCAGGCGCGGCAGCTCTTCCGTCAGGCTGGGGACGGGCAGCGTGGCGGTGCCCGAGATCCATGAGGATCTGGAGGATCGCGAGCTGGTCCTGGGCATCCGGCCCGAGGACGTCCGCTTCGGCGAGGAAGGGGCGGTTCGCGGCGAGGTGTTCGGCGCCGAATATCTGGGCACCACCCAAATCGTCACCCTCACCACCTCCCATGGCACCCTGCGGGCGCGCCTCTCGGCGGATATCCGGCTCACCCGCGGCGAGCGGGTGGGGTTGGGCTTCCGGGCCGAGAAGCTCTCGCTTTTCGACAAGGCGACTGGGCGGGCGGTGCGCACGGCACTGCTGGATGGAGAGCTCCATGGCTGAGGTCATCCTCTCCGGGGTCAGCAAGCGTTTCGGCACGGTGTCGGCGGTGAGCCGGCTCTCGCTGGCCGTGGGCGACGGCGAGTTCGTCGTGCTGCTGGGCCCGACGGGGGCCGGCAAGACCACGACCTTGCGCCTGATCGCCGGGCTCGAGAAGCCGGACGAAGGAAGCGTGGTGATCGCCGGTCGCGACGTGACGCGGACGCCGCCGGCGGAGCGCGACCTGACCTTCGTCTTCCAGCAGTATTCGCTCTACCCCCATCTCTCGGTCTACGACAATCTGGCCTTTCCGTTGCGCTCGCCGGTTCGCCGTGTGCCGGAAGCCGAGATCAAGCGCAAGGTGGGGGAGATCGCCGAGCTCCTGCATATCTCACCGAAGCTCGGCAACCGGGCGACGCGACTTTCCGGCGGCGAGATGCAGCGGGTGGCCATCGGCCGGGCCCTCGTGCGCCGGCCGGCCGTCTTCCTGATGGACGAGCCGCTCTCCTCCCTCGATGCCAAGCTCCGCTCCGAGCTTCGCCTCGAGCTGAAGCGCATCCAGCAGGACATGGGCGCCACCATCATCTATGTGACCCATGATCAGATCGAGGCCATGACCATGGCGACGCGCGTCGGAGTCATCGAGCAGGGGCTTCTGGTGCAGGTCGATTCGCCCCGACAGATCTATGACGACCCGGCCAATGTCCATGTGGCTGCCAGGCTGGGCCAGCCGGGGATCAACCTCTTGCCGCGGGGCATGTTTCCCGATATGGCTGCCCCGGTGGCGGCGCACACCATCGGGGTTCGCACCGAGCATCTGAGGATATCCAAGAGCCTGAACGGTTCCACCCCCAGGGAATCGGCGAACGGCAAAGTCTCCTGGATCGAGCATCTGGGCGACCGCAACCATCTCCATGTGCGCATCGCCGATACCGAGGTGGTGACCTTGGCCGATCCGGATTCCGGCCTGCATGTCGGCGACGATGTCGCCATCGAGATCGTGCGGCCCCTCTATTTCGACGCCAGCGGCAATCGGGTGAACGCATGACTGTCGATACGGCAATGAAGAAGCGTCTGATCGCCGCGGCGGCGGATACGATCTTCGCTCATACCGAGGAGCTGAGCGAGCTCGACCGCGCCATCGGCGACGGCGACCACGGCCTGAATATGAAGCGGGGCTTCGAGGCGGTACTGGCCGATGCCGATAACCTCGCGGGCAAGCCGCTGGGCGAGATGCTGAAGGGGGCGGGGACCCATCTCGTCATGACCATCGGCGGTGCCTCGGGTCCGCTCTACGGCAGCCTGCTGCTCGCCATGGGCAAGTCCGCCGCCGAACCGCCGGTGGATATCGCCGGCATCGCGCGAATCTTGGCCGAAGGGGTGGAGGCAGTCCGCAAGCGCGGCAAGTCCGACGCGGGCGAGAAGACCATGCTCGAGGTGCTGCTGCCGGTGAGCCGGCGCCTCAGCGCCGCGGGTTCGGGGGAGGGCGTTGCCGATCTGGCGGCCGAGCTTTGCGCCATCGCCGATCACGGCCTCGAATCCACCCGGCCGATGCGGGCGACCAAGGGTCGCGCCTCCTTCCTCGGCGAGCGCTCCATCGGCCATCTCGATCCCGGCGCGCGCTCGAGCCAGCTTCTGGTGCATGCGGTCTGCGATGTGATGGTTGCTCGGCGCCAGGCCGAGAAAGCGGGGGCGGCATGACCGGCCGCGTCGCGCTCGTCATCGTCTCGCATTCGGCCGAGGTCGCTCGCGGCACGGTGGAGATGGTGCGCCAGATGGTGGGCCATGAGGTGCCGATCGCCCATAGCGGCGGCAATCCCGCTGGTGGGCTCGGCACCGATGTCGCCTCGATCCTCGCCGCCATCAAGACGGTCTGGTCGCCCAAGGGCGTGGCCATACTGGTCGACCTCGGCGGGGCCGAGACCAACAGCGAGATGGCGATCGAGATGCTGCCCGAATCCTGGCGCGACAAGGTCGTCATCTGCAATGCACCCATCGTTGAGGGCGCCGTCATGGCGGCGACCGAGGCCGCGGGCGGCGGAAGCTTGGAGCAGGTCCGCGCCACCGCCGAGGAGCTTGCGCCGTGACCTCCCCTGAGACGCGCCATGAGAAGAGTAGGATGACCGAAGAGAATTCCGTCCTAGGCTCCGCTGTCATCACCCACGAGATCGGGCTTCATGCCCGCCCCTCGGTGAAGCTCACCAAGCTCGCCAAGACCTTCGAATCACAGATCCATCTGCGCGGCGAGAGCGCCGGCGAGGAGGGTGCCAGCTGGGTCGATGCCAAGAGCATCGTCAGGGTCATGGGGCTGAAGCTGCGCGAGGGCACGACGGTGCATTTCCGGGCCGCGGGACCCGATGCGGAGGCCGCCATCGATGCCCTGATCGGCCTCGTCAAACGCGATTTCGATGAGCGACCGGCGGCCTGAGCTGATCTTCAGCGGCAAGGTCGCCTCCCCCGGCCTGGCCGCGGGCTCGATCCGGCTGCATGCCCGACCGAAGGTCGACGCGAGCCCGGCCGGCTCTCCCGAGGAGGAGACGGCTCGGCTTGCGGCCGCTCTGGAGGCGGCCGCTGCGCGGCTGCAGGATCTTGCCGCCGACGCGGGGGTGAGTGAGCTTGCCGCTGACGCGGGGGTGGCTGAGCTTGCCGCTGACGCGGCGGGGGACGCCGCCGCCATCCTCGAATTCCAGATCGCTCTCATCGAGGATGGAGAACTGATCGATCCGGTCCGCCTTGCGATCGGCGAGGGGGTCTCGGCGGCGGCGGCCTGGCGTGAAATCCTCGATCGCCAGGTGGCGGACTACGAGTCCGCGGAGGACGACTATTTCCGCGCCCGCTCGGCCGATCTCGCCGATCTCAGGGATCGGGTGCTGGAGCTTCTCGCCGGCGGCGCCGGGGCGGCACCCGCCCTGGCGCAGGGCGAGGGGGGCATCTATGTCGCCGACGATCTGGCGCCATCCCGCTTCCTGGAGATCGACTGGCAGAGCTATCGCGGCGGCGCGCTTCTCGCCGGCAGCGCCAATAGCCATGTGGCGATCCTGGCGCGGGCGCGGGGCGTGCCGCTGCTGATCGGCCTGGATCTCGGTGCCGCCCGGCTGGTGAGCGGCGCGGCGGCGATCCTCGATGCGGAGCAGGGGTGCCTGATCCAGGATCCCCGGATTGCCACCCGCGATGCCTTCGAGGCGCGGATGGGCCAGCGCCGGGTGGAGGCGGAGGCCGAGGCCGCCTTCCTACCGCGCCCGGCGGTCACCCGTTCCGGACGGCGCATCGCCGTCGCTATCAATGTCGACGAGCCGAAGGTCGTCGAGAACATCGACCCCGCCCATTGCGACGGCATCGGGCTGACGCGGACGGAATTCCTGTTCTCGGCCGGCCTCGGCGAGGAGGTGACGGAGGATGCCCAGTTCAAGATCTACGCCCGGCTCATCGGCTGGGCGGCGGGTCGGCCGGTCACCATCCGTACCCTCGATGCCGGGGGCGACAAACCGATCCCGGGGCTGACGCCCGAGGGCGAGAGCAATCCTTTCCTGGGGCTGCGCGGCATCCGCCTCTCGCTGACCCGCCCCGATATATTCATGCCCCAGCTCCGTGCGCTCGCCCGCGCCGCCGCCCGCGGACCTCTGAAGGTGATGCTGCCCATGGTGACCGTGCCGCGGGAGATCGAGGAGACCCGGGCGATGCTGGAGGCGGCGGTGGCCGATCTCGCCCGCGAGGGAATCGCCGCCGCCTTGCCGCGCCTCGGCATGATGGTGGAGGTGCCCGCCGCCGCCCTCAATGTCGCTGCCTTCGCGGTCGATTTCTATTCGATCGGCAGCAACGATCTCGTCCAATATGTCACGGCGACGGGCCGCGACTGCGCCGCCGTTGCCGCCTTGCACGATCCCCTCGATCCGGCCGTGCTGGAGCTGATCGGCCGGGTCGTCGCCCATGGGGCCGCCACCGGCCGCGAGGTCGGACTATGCGGCGATATGGCGAGCGACCCGCGCTTCCTGCCGGCCCTGCTCGACCTCGGCCTCGCCAGCCTCTCCGTGGCGCCGGCGCGGCTGGCAAAGGTGAAGGCCGAGATCGCGCGCCATGGCTGAGGCCGGCGAAGTCAGGAGCAAGGCCGGCCGGGACGAGGCGGTCGCCACCTATAAGCGCCTGCTGCAGGAATATATCGACCGGCGCCCCTCGGGCCTGCGGCTCAAGATCGCCAAGGCGCTCGGCAAGCATCGCAGCTTCGTCTCCCAGATCACCAATCCGATCTATCCCATCCCGGTGCCGGCGCGACATCTGGAGGCGATCTTCCGCATCTGCCATCTGGCGCCCGAGGAGCGCCAGGCCTTCATGGCGGCCTATGAGGCGGCCCATCCCGGCAGCCCGCCCGACGGAAAGCGGGTTGCACGCAAGGCGCGCCAGCGGCGCGTCGTCGAGATCGATCTCCCCCTGGTGGGCGACCCCGCGCTGGAGCGCGAGATGGAGGATTTCTTGCGCCACATGGCCCGCCAGCTGGAGAAGCTCGTCCGGCGAAACTAGGTTCACCGTCTCTACACAAATTGATAGTTGTGCGGTCCGCGGGTGCGTTGCCATACTCCCACGATCATTCGCTTGCGTAGGGGTGTGCGCATGATGCGAACTGCTTGTATCGGGCTCGCAATGGCCGCCTGGCTGACGGCCGCGGCCGGTCCGACCCTTGCCGGGGAGGTACCCTGCGACGGCTTCGCGCTAGGCTATGACGGCGAGGCCAAGAAGAAGACCTGCACCGATGAGGACAACTCCTCGGCCAATCTGGAGATGGAGACGAAGGCCCTCGACGTGTCCGGTCAGACCTTTGCCCTCTGGGTCAGCTATGACCACGCCGGCATGCGCACCTATATTCCCTTCCGTTCGATTACAGAAATATTGCGCGGCACCTCTTTCTCTAATATCGAGCCCTTGGGCGTATCGCGCCATATCCGGGGCTTCGACGTCATCGCCTTCAATGGCGTTCCGAGGGGGAAGAACTATGAGCTCACCTGCGCTTTGTTCGTCCGCTACACGGGCAGCGCCGGCAATTACGAGTTCGATGGGGGACCCGGGACCCGGAACGCCACCACGGGCATGTATTGCGCCGATCCCGGTTTCCTGACGCCGGCGCAGCAGAAGGAGGGATTCTATGACGTGGCCGAGCAGGTCATCGCCAAGCTCCGCCTGCCGCCAGCCGATTAGGCGACTTTCCTTACCCTTTCTTCCGAGGGGGTGCCTTCAGCACCCCCAGCGCAGCGCCGCGGTGTGGATCGGCGAATCCCAGAGACGCAGCATCTCATCGTCGAGCTGGGTCAAGGTGATCGAGCAACCGGCCATCTCCAGCGAGGTCGTGTAATTGCCCACCAGCGAGCGCGCGACGGTCATGCCATGGGCCTCGCACCACCGATGGGCGGCGTCATACATGAGGTAGAGCTCCATCAGCGGCGTGCCGCCGAAACCGTTGACCAGCAGAAGGAGCGGGGCACCCGGCTTCGGCGTGAGATCGCCGGCGATGGCCTCGAGCATGGTGGCGGCGATCTCGTCGGCTTGGGCGAGCGCCACGCGCCGGCGTCCGGGCTCGCCATGGATGCCGACGCCCATCTCCATCTCGTTCTCGGCCAGAGTGAAAGTGGGCTTGCCCGCCGCCGGCACGGTGCAGCTGGTCAGCGCCACGCCCATGGAGCGCGTGGCGGCGTTGACCCGCTCCCCCAGGGCCCGGCAGGCCTCGAGATCGGCGCCGGCTTCCGCCGCCGCCCCGACGATGCGCTCGACCAGGAGGGTGCCGGCCACGCCGCGCCGCCCGGTGGTATAGGTCGAGTTCTCCACCGCCACGTCGTCATTGGTGATGACCGAGGCGTTGGCGGCACTGGCGATCTCCGCGCCCATCTCGAAATTCATCAGATCGCCCGAGTAGTTCTTGACGATGAAGAGCACGCCGGCTCCGCCGTCCACCGCCGCGGCGGCCGCGGCCATCTGGTCGGGGGTGGGGGAGGTGAAGACCTGGCCGGGGCAGGCGGCATCGAGCATGCCCCGGCCGACGAAGCCGGCATGAAGCGGCTCATGGCCCGAGCCGCCGCCGGAAATGAGGGCGACCTTGCCGCGGCGCGGGGCACCGGCGCGGGTGACGAAGACAGGGCCATCATGCAAGGCGACGATGTCGGAATGGGCCGTGGCGAACCCGCGCAGGCTCTCGGCCAGCAGCGTCTCGGCCGTGTTCATGAATTTCTTCATGGTTCTTCTCCCGGGTCAGCAATTTTTACTAAACTAAACTCAACACGGACCGACGGCAAGCTTGGGTCTGCTTGCCGGGTGGCCGGGCAGAGGGCAAAGATGCCGTCCCGGCTGTCCCGCCCTCCGCGGGCGGCGAGCAGCAAGGCGTATCATGACCAGCGATCCGCGCTACGACATCCTCTTCGAGCCGGTCAGGATCGGCCCCCATACAACCAAGAACCGCTTCTACCAGGTGCCCCATTGCACCGGCATGGGCTACCGGGATCTCTCGGCCCTGGCCAGGCTCCGCGAGATCAAAGCCGAGGGCGGCTGGGGCGTGGTCTGCACCGAGCAGGTGGAGATCCATCCGAGCTCGGAGATCACGCCCTTCATCGAGCTGCGCCTCTGGGACGATCAGGACATCCCCGGCCTCGCCCGCATGAGCGAGGCGATCCATCGTCATGGCGCGTTGGCGGGGATCGAGCTCGCCTATAACGGGATGAATGGGCCGAACCTCTACAGCCGCGAGGTGCCCATGGGCCCCTCGCACCTGCCCATCGCCACCTTCACCGCCGATCCGGTCCAGGCCCGCGCCATGGACAAGGCGGATATTGCCGATCTGCGCCGCTGGCATCGCCAGGCGGCACTGCGCGCCGAGAGCGCCGGCTTCGACATCATCTATGTCTACGCCGCCCATGGCTTCGGCACGCTGCAGCATTTCCTGTCGCGGCGCTACAACACGCGCGGCGACGAATATGGCGGCAGCCTGGTGAACCGGGTGCGCTTGCTGCGCGAGATCATCGAGGACACGAAGGAGGCGGTGGGCCAGCGCTGCGCCGTCGCCGTCCGCGTCACCGTCGACGAACTCATCGGCCCGGCGGGGGTCCACAAGGAGGAGATGGCCGAGATCATCGGTCTGCTCGCCGAGCTGCCCGATCTCTGGGATTTCGTCCTCGGGGGCTGGGACAATGATTCCCAGACCTCGCGCTTTTCCGAGGAGGGCAATCAGGAGCCCTATATCGCCGGGCTCAAATCGCTGACCAGCAAGCCGGTCGTCGGGGTCGGCCGCTTCACCTCGCCCGACGCCATGGTGCGCCAGATCCGCAAGGGCCTGCTGGACCTGATCGGCGCGGCGCGGCCCTCCATCGCCGATCCCTTCCTGCCTCGGAAGATCGAGGAGGGGCGGAGCGAGGACATCCGCGAATGCATCGGCTGCAATATCTGCATCAGCGGCGATATGACCATGTCGCCGATCCGCTGCACCCAGAATCCGACCATGGGGGAGGAATGGCGCCGGGGCTGGCATCCCGAACGCATAGCGCCCAGGCGCAGTGACAGCGCGATCCTGGTGGTGGGGGCGGGGCCGGCCGGGCTGGAATGCGCCCGCGCCCTGGGACAGCGGGGCTATCGGGTGACCCTGGCGGAAGCGAGTACCGAGCTGGGCGGCCGGGTCGCGCGCGAATGCCGCCTGCCTCATGCCGGCGCCTGGGGCAGGGTGCGCGACCATCGCCTGCAGCAGCTCGCCAAGCTGCCGGATGTCGAGATCTTCCGGGAGAGCCCGCTCGATGCGGATCAGATCTTCGACTTCGGCTATCCCCATCTGGTCGTTGCCACCGGCGCCTTCTGGCGGCGCGACGGCGTCGCCCGCCATCACCTGGAATCCATTCCCATTGCCGAGAGTGCGCGGATCCTGACCCCCGACGATCTGATGGCCGGCGGTCTGATGGCCGGCGCTGGGCCCGAAGGAAGCGTGCTGATCTACGACGACGACCATTACTACATGGGCGGGCTGATGGCCGAACTATTGGTGGCGCAAGGGGCCGCTGTGACCTTGGTCACGCCGGCCTCGGAGGTCTCGAACTGGGCGCGCAACACCCTGGAGCAGCACAAGATCCAGGCCCGGCTTCTCCATCTCGGGGTCAGGATCGAGACCAACCAGGCGGTGGTGCGGATCGAGCGAGGCGGGGTTTCGACCGCTTGCGTCTTCACCGGACGGCGGCGCGAGCTGACTGCGGAGACGGTGCTGCTGGTGACCGCGCGCCTGCCCCAGGAGGCGCTCTATCGCAGCCTGCTGGACCGGCGCGGCGATTGGGCCGCGGCCGGGCTGGCCTCGGTCACGGCCATCGGCGATGCCTGGGCCCCTTCGACCATCGCGGCGGCGGTCCATGCCGGGCGGCGCTATGCCGAGGCGTTCGAGGAGCCCCGCTCCCCCGACGCCATGCCCTTCCGGCGCGAGGTGACGGCGCTCGCCGAGGCTCTTCCCTCTACCTCGCTTTGAAGCGGGAGAGGGTGGCCGCCAGAGCGCAGCGAAGGCGGCCGGGTGAGGGCAGCAAGGGCGACCATGCCCGCAAGACCCTCACCCCCCATCGCTTCGCGATGGGTCCCCCTCTCCCGCTTCAAAGCACGGGAGAGGGAAAAGCCAGTGCGAATATCCAGGGTCTTTTGGGATTCCAGGGCTTTACGCCCCGCGGCCCCCATGCCTTATAGTGCGTTACGGTTATGTTTAGGGGGAGTGGTGGGGATGCGTCGGCTGTTTTGGGCCGTCGGCTTTGTTCTGATTGCAGTCTGCCTGATATCGACAAGCCGCGCCTCGGCGGCCCCGATTCATGTGACCTTCCTGCATTTCAACGATGCCTATGACATCGCGCCAGCCTCCGGCCAGGGCGGCTGGGCGGAGGCTGCGACCCTGATCCGCCGCTCGCGGGCCAAGGACATCAATACCATCGTCACCTATGGCGGCGATCTGATCTCGCCCTCCTTCATCTCGAGCCTCACCCAGGGCGCCCATATGATCGCCCTGATGAACGACATCGGCGTCGATTATGCGGTCTTCGGCAGCCATGATTTCGACTTCGGGCCCGAGGTACTGAAGCAGCGCATCGCCGAATCGAAATTCATCTGGCTCGCCACCAACACCCGCGACGCCGAGGGCAAGCCCTTCGCCGGGGTGCATCCCATCGCGCTCCGCCGAATCGGGCCGGCGACCATCGGCTTCTTCGCGCTGATCTCGCCCGACACCGCGGCCGAATCCAGTCCGGGGCCGCAGGTGAATTTTCTGCCGCCCGAAGCCGCCGCGACGGAGGCGGTCGCCACGCTCCGGCAGGCCGGCGTCGATGTCGTCGTGGCGCTCACCCATCAGAGTCTCGATGCGGACAAGGCCCTGGTCAAAGCGGTGCCCGGCATCGATCTGGTGCTGGGGGGCGATGAGAAGGAGGCTGTGGCCGTCGAGCAGGATGGCGTGCCGATCCTGCGCACCGGGACCAATCTGAAATACCTCGCCGCCGTCGACATGACGATCGACAAGCCGGCGAACGAGAAGGCCGTGCTCACCACGAGCTATCGCCTGGTGCCGACCTCGGGCGTGAAGCCCAACGCCAAGATGGCGGCGGAGATCGGCCTCTATCAGTCCGACTTCGAGAGGGAGCTGGGCGAGCCGGTGGCCACCCTTTCGAGCGGCTTGGACAGCCAGCTGGCAACCGTGCGGGCTGCGGAGAGCAGCATGGGCGACCTTATCGCCGAGGCGATGCTGGTGGCCGGCAGCGCCGATGCCGCCATCATGAACGGCGGGGGTATCCGGGGCGACCGGCTTTATGCCGAGGGCTCGCAGCTCACACGCCGGGATATCCAGCGCGAGCTGCCCTTCGACAACCGGCTGATCGTGGTGGAAGTGCCCGGCTCCGCCATATTGGCGGCGCTGGAGAACGGGGTGTCGCAGGTGGCGACCCAGGCGGGCCGCTTTCCCCAGGTGGCCGGGATCTCCTTCACCTTCGATCCGGGCAAGCCGGTGGGCAAGCGGGTCTCCAAGGTCACGATCGGCGGCAAGCCCGTCGACCCGAAGAAGCTCTACCGGCTGGCGATCAACGATTATATGGCCCGAGGCGGTGACGGCTATGACATGCTGGGCAAGGCCAAGCGGCTCGACCTTCCGGGCACCAGCCGGCCGCTGACCGAGGTCGTGATCGACTATCTGAAGGGCAAGGGCGAGGTCGCGGTCGAGCCCGGCGAGCGCATCCACCGCGTCCAGTAGGACCGGGAGTTTCCGGCATGATCCAGCCGCTCTACCGCAACATGACCGCCGACGAGCTTCGGCTGCAATACAACCCCAGCCGCAGCATGCCGGAGGCCCCGCAGCTCTTCCAGGGCTGGAAGGAGCGCAGCGCCGCCTTCCGCGCTGCCGCGCGCTCTGAGCTCGACATCGCCTATGCCGAGAATCCCGCCGCGCGACTCGACCTCTTCCTGCCCGAGGCGCCCACGCCGCGCCTGCATGTCTATATCCATGGCGGCTATTGGCAGGCCTTCGGCAAGGCCGATTTCAG
The DNA here is from genome assembly GCA_035482595.1 of Verrucomicrobiia bacterium. Taxonomy (GTDB): domain Bacteria; phylum Pseudomonadota; class Alphaproteobacteria; order Dongiales; family Dongiaceae; genus DASXQK01. The sequence goes on along the minus strand of DATHQQ010000136.1, from coordinate 2,553 downwards.
CTTCATGGCCGAGGGCTTGACCCAGGCGGGGCTGGCGGTCGCTGTGCTCGGCTACCCGCTCTGCCCAAATGTTCCCCTCACCGGCATCATCCGCCATGCGCGGCTGGCGCTGGCCTTCCTCTGGCGCGAGGGCGAGCGGCTGGGCCTTGCCCCCGGCAAGATCCAGATCTCCGGCCATGCCGCCGGCGCCCATATCACCGCCATGCTGCTGGCGACGCTCTGGCCGAAATTCGAGGCCGATCTGCCGGAGGACATCATCGACAGCGCGGTGCTGATCAGCGGCATCTACGATCTGGAGCCGCTGCGCTTCATCGAGACGGGCCGGGCCCTCAATCTGACGCCGGAGCTCGCCAAGCAGCTCAGCCCCTTCGGCCTGCGCTCCGCCGGCAAGGCGCGGCTCCTCCTCTGCACCGGCGGCCAGGAAAGCGACGAGTTCAAGCGCCAGACCAGCGTGCTGGGGCGGCTCTGGGCCCGCCAGGGGAGCAATCTCGAGGTCATCTCCTTTCCCATGCGCAACCACTTCACGATCCTGGAAGAGCTGGCCCTGCCGGAGTCGTCCCTGACACGGCGCTGCCTGGAGATGCTGGAAGGCTGATCATCCGGCGCTGTCCGCCGGCTAAACATTCAAGGGAGGAAGTCATGGCCGCCAAGAACCGCAAGGTGATCATCACCTGCGCCGTCACCGGCTCGATCCATACGCCGACGATGTCGCCCCATCTGCCGATCACCCCGGGGGAGATCGCCGAGCAATCCATTGCCGCCGCGGAGGCTGGAGCCGCGATCATCCATCTTCATGCCCGCGATCCCAAGGACGGCAAGCCGACCCCCGATCCCAAGGTCTTCATGGAGTTCCTCCCCCGGATCAAGCAGGGCTGCGATGCCGTGGTCAACATCACCACCGGCGGCGGCGCCGGGATGAGCCTGGAGGAGCGTCTGGCCGCCCCCTTGCGCGCCAGCCCGGAGATGACCTCCCTCAACATGGGCTCGATGAATTTCGGCCTCTATCCCATGCTCGACCGTTACAAGAGCTTCAAATACGACTGGGAGGCGAAGCATCTGGAGGGAAGCCGCGACTTCATCTTCAGAAATACATTCAAGGACATCGAGCGGGTCATGAAGGAGCTGGGGGAGGGGCATGGCACCCGCTTCGAGTTCGAATGCTACGACGTCGGCCATCTCTACACCCTGGCCCATTTCCTCGACCGGGGCCTCGCCAAGCCGCCGCTCTTCGTGCAGACGATCTTCGGCATATTGGGCGGCATCGGGGCCGATCACGAGAACCTCGTCCATATGCGCCGCATCGCCGACAAGCTGTTTGGCGACCAGTACCAGTGGAGCATCCTGGCGGCGGGGCGCCATCAGCTGGGCTTCGTCACCATGGGTGCGATCATGGGCGGCAATGTGCGGGTCGGGCTGGAGGACAGCCTCTATGCCGGCAAGGGCCGGCTGGCGACCTCCAATGCCGAGCAGGTCGGCATCGTGCGCGGGATCTTGGACGGGCTGTCCCTGGAGGTGGCGACCCCGACCGAGGCGCGCCAGATGCTGGCACTGAAGGGCGGGGATCGGGTGGCGTTTTAGAGCCGGACCGAACCTCGGCTCTAGGTCACCTGCTTAAGGCCAGAATCGAAGAAATTCAACCAGTTATTACCCATAATACAGGCGACATCCTGGTGCGAGAAGCCTCGTTCCAATAGGGCCGCGGTGAGATTGCCGAAGTCGGCCGGGCTCTTGAACCAGCCTGGCCACTCTGGCCACCGGGGCGTGGCAGTGCTCCAGGTCCAGCGCCCGCTGCGCATCCAATCCAGCACCGAATCGGGCCAGCCCCGCACGGTATCGGTTCCGATGCCGATATGCTCGACGCCCATGAGCTCGGCGGTGCGGGCCACCATGGCAGTGAAATCCTCGAGGCTTCGGCCGGCGCCCCCGATATGGAGCGGGTAGAGGGAGAAGCCCAGCATCCCGCCGCTGTCTCCCAGCGCCCGCAGCACGTCTTCCGATTTGTTGCGGATATTCTCGTGGAAGAAATTCGGATTGGCGTGGCTGATGCAGACGGGGCGCAAGGAATGCTCGATGGCGTCCAGCGTCGTCTTCTCCCCGCTGTGGGAGAGATCGGCGATCATGCCGACCCGGTTCATCTCCCTGAGCACCTCGCGCCCGAAGCGGGTGAGGCCGGAATCGACGGCCTCGTAGCAGCCGCCGCCCAGCGGGCTCTGATTGTTGTAGGTGAGCTGCATCACCGAGAGGCCGAGGCGGCGGAAGATCTCCACCAGCCCCAGATCCTGCTCGATGGGGCTGCAGTTCTGGGCGCCGAGGATGAAGGCGATGCGGCCCTCGCGCTTGGCCGCGCTGATATCCTCGCCCGACCGGGCCGGGCGGATCAGATCCCCATGCTCGCGGAAGCGCCGGTTCCAATCGGCGAGGAGGGCCAGGGTCTGGCGCGCATCTTCCCAATAGACCGCCGTGGCGTGAACGGCAGTGACGCCGCCCGCTTTCAGCTCCGCGAAAAGGGCGCGGTCCCAGTTCGAATATTCGAGCCCATCGATGACGATGAGG
>DATHQQ010000135.1:0-4681 GCA_035482595.1 Verrucomicrobiia bacterium | reverse complement strand
CCGATAGTTCAGCACGAAAGACCGAGCCCCGCCGGCGGTCACTCGGACGCCGAAGCCCCGCGGCGCCGTCGTCCCCTGAAGCACCGCACCAGCGAAATAAGTGACGCGGTTCCCACTGGCCGGGACAGGCAGTTTCTTGATGACATCCTCGCTCAGCTTCGATCCCATGATGCCCTTCCCGTGTCCGCATCGTGTCCGCGCTGCCAATGAGCAGCGTCTGTCTCCCTATGTACGCCGAGCGTCACGGGATGTCAACAGAAAAGCGTTATGAAAGTGTGATTTCCCGCGCGGACACGGGTGATATCGGTTGGGATCAAAGACCTATCTTGATGGTCTGCACGTGAGGGGGGCTCACGGCTCGGCGTCCGCGAGCGGCTCCTCCGCGGGATCCGGATCGAAGCCAAAGAACCGCCAGGTGGTCGCCATATGCGCCGGCAGCGGCGCCCTGGCCTGGATCATGCCGCCGCCCGGACGGGGCAGGCGAATGCTGCGGGCATGGAGATGGAGCTGTCGCGGCAGATCGACGCCGGCGAGATAGGCCTCGCGGCCGCCATATTTGCCGTCGCCCAGGATCGGCGTACCCATGGCCACGCAATGGGCCCGCAACTGATGGGTGCGCCCGGTGATGGGCATCAAAGCGAGCCAGGCCGCGCGCCGGCCTGCATGCTCGACCACGCGATAGTAGGTGACGGCGCGCCGGCCCTCCTCATCGGGCTGCACCTTCTCACCATGGCCGCCGCCCTGCTTGGATAGAGCCAAATCGATGCGGCCTTCCGAGAGCTTGGGATGCCCGACCGTCACGGCCCAATAGATCTTCCGGGTCTCCTTGTGCCGGAAGGCGGCAGCGAGCCAGGCGGCAGCCGCGGCGCTGCGCCCCAGCACCAGCACCCCGCTCGTGTCGCGGTCGAGGCGGTGCACGAGACGAGGCCGCTCGGGCGCCTCGAAGCAGAGCCCGTCCAGGAGGCGGTCCAGATGCTGGTCGGTGGCCGTGCCGCCCTGGACCGCAAGTCCGGCCGGCTTGTCGATGATCAGGACTTCGGGGTCGCGGTAGAGCACGCGCCGGCGTAGCTCCACGATCAGCCGGTCGTCGGCAGCCTGACGCTTGGCCGGCCGGGCGGCGGCGTCGCCCTCCGGAAGGGGCGGCGCCGGCTCGCCCAGCGGCGGCACGCGGATGACCTGGCCCGGTGCCAGCCGCAGGCTGGCCTTCACGCGCTTGCCGTCGACGCGGACCTGCCCGGTGCGCAGCAGCTTCTCCAGGCGTCCATGGGTCAGGGCGGGAAAATGGCGCTTGAACCAGCGATCCAGGCGCAGCTCCCCCTCGCCAGCGCCGACGGCGATCGACGCGGCGGCGCTCATGACGCTTCGGCTGGCTGCTTGACGATCGAGGGCGCGCGCAAGGCTCTTTCCCAGGCCAAAGGGAGACAGTTCCAAGGATATAGGGAAGCCTTCGAACTCGCGCGGAGAATTACGCCGCGGGTCTCGGGCGGCGGGACGTCACGCGGCGGCGACCTGCGCCTCCCGGCCGAGCCAGGCAAGGCATTGGTCGCTGGTCATCAGATAGACACCCATGCGGGCGAGCTCCGCCTGGGTGACGTCATTGCCGCAGGAGACCGCGTCGGTCGCCAGGACGATGCGGAAATCCCGATTGCTCGCGGCATAGACGCTGGCCAGCGGCCCATTGGGGAAATTACAACCGCAGATCACCAGAGTGGTGATGCCTTGGCTCTTCAGATGATCCTCGAGCGGCGTCTGATAGAAGGCGCTCCAGCGCGGCTTGTACATGATCCATTCGTGCCGCCCGAGGCTTTGGAATTTACCATCGAGCAGCAGGCTCGCATCCAGCCGCTGGTCATGATCGGGCTTCAGCCCGGCGAGGAGCTCGGCGCCGGAGGTGCCCGGCATGACGATGCGCTGGCCCTCCTCGATCGAGGCTCGGTTGCACAGCTCCACATTGGAGCCGTCGCAGCGATAAAGGCGGACGACATGGACGATGGGCCGTCCCTTGGCGCGAAATCCCTCCGTCAACCGCGTCATCGCGGCCGTGAAGGGGGCGGAGCAGCCGGCCTTGCCGCGGCCGCTCGACATGCAGAAGTCTCGTTGGGCGTCGATCGTCAGAAGGGCCACCCGATTTCGCTCGGGCGAGAGATAATCGCGCATCATCCCTCTTGTCTGTGTTTTGTCTGCCGTGGAAAGAACGGACCGTAGCCACAATTATCCACAGCGACAAGATGCAAGCCAGTGGGTGCAAGCAAACGAGCCATGCGAGGCGCGCAGATCATGTCTTGGGTCGCTCGGCCCGGAGCTTCGACCAATAGTCGAGCCGCTTGCGGATCTCCCGCTCGAAGCCCCGCTCGACCGGGCGGTAGAATTCCTGCCGCGCCATCCCGTCGGGGAAGTAGTTCTGACCCGAGAAGGCCTCCGGCGCGTCATGGTCGTATTCATAGCCCTTGGAATAGCCGAGCTGCTTCATCAGCCGCGTCGGGGCGTTCAGGATATGCTTGGGCGGCATGAGGGAGCCGGTTTCCTCCGCCGCCGACCGCGCCGCTGAGAAGGCCCTATAGGCGGCGTTGGACTTGGGCGCCGTCCCCAGATACACGACGCACTGGGCGATGGCGAGTTCCCCCTCGGGCGAGCCCAGCCGCTCATAGGCCTCCCAGGCGGCGATCGATTGCGGCAAGGCGTCGGGATCGGCCAGGCCGATATCCTCGACGGCGAAGCGCACCAGGCGCCGGGCGATGTAGCGCGGGTCCTCCCCGCCGGCGAGCATGCGGGCCAGCCAATAGAGCGCCGCATCGGTATCCGAGCCGCGCAGCGATTTGTGCAGGGCACTGATCAGATTGTAATGGCCTTCTTGAGCCTTGTCGTAGAGGGGCGCCCGGCGCTGCACCGCGGCCGCCAGCCCGGCGGTGTCGAGCTTCGGCCCCGGCGGCAGCCGCAGCAGCTCCTCCGCCATGTTCAGAAGATAGCGCCCGTCGCCGTCGGCCATGGCCCTGAGCGCCCGGCGTGCCTCGCTATCGAGCGGGAGCGGGCGTCCCTCCGCCGCCTCGGCCCGGCCCATGATCTGCTCCATTGAGGCGTCGTCGAGCCGGTTGAGCACGAAGACCTGGCAGCGGGAGAGCAAGGCGCCGTTCAGCTCGAAGGAGGGGTTCTCCGTCGTCGCCCCCACGAGAATGACCGTGCCGTCCTCGACATAGGGCAGGAAGCCGTCCTGCTGGGCGCGGTTGAAACGGTGGATCTCGTCGATGAAGAGGAGCGTCCCCTGCCCCGCCATCCGGCGCGACCTCGCCGCCTCGAAAATCTTGCGCAGATCGGCCACGCCGGAGAACACGGCGGAGAGAGGCTCGAAATGCAGCGAGGTATGCTCGGCCAGAAGGCGGGCCAGCGTGGTCTTGCCGCAGCCGGGCGGCCCCCAGAGGACCATCGAGGAGATATGGCCGGAGGCGACCATGCGCCCGATGGGCGCATCGGCTGCCAGTAGATGCTGCTGGCCGACGATCTCCTCGAGCCGCTTCGGGCGAAGCCGGTCCGCCAGCGGACGAGGTGCCTGGGATTCGAATAATCCCGTCACCCCCGTCCCTCCCTAGTCGATACGCAGCGTGCGGGTTTCCCCGTCTCTGCGGAAGGTGATGTCCCAGCTGCCATTGGCATTGGCCAGTGCATTCTGCAGATCCTCGACCTTGGCCACCTTCCTGCCGTTGACGGCGAGGACGATATCGCCCGGCTTCAGGCCGAGGCGCATGACCGTGGTCCCGCGGCGGATTTGGACGATGACCACGCCCTTCCATTCGCCCACGAGCTGGAGCTGCTCGGCAAGCGCCGGGGAGAGATTGGCGACCGTGGCCCCGGCCAGGGGCTGAGCGCCGCTCAGCTCCGTCTTCTGGGCCGGCGGCGTCTCGGGCGCCGCGATCAGCCGGACGGGAATCTCCAGCGCCTGGCGCTTGCGCAGCACCGAGAGGGTCGCCGTCGCGCCGACATCGAGGGTGGCCAGGCGGAAGCGCAGGCTTCCCGCATCCTCCACCGACTTGCCGTTGATGGCGATGATGACGTCGCCGCGCTTCAATCCGGCCTGGGCCGCGGGGCTGCCGGGATAGAGATCGTCGACGATGATCCCGGTCGGATGATCGAGGCCCAGGGCCTCAGCCATATCGGCGCTGACGCCCTGGCCGCTGACCCCGATCCAGGGCCGGTCGAGATGCCCGCCCTTGAGCTCGGCGGCGAGGAAGCTGGCGACCATATTGGCGGGGATGGCAAAGCCGATGCCGATCGATCCGCCGGATTGGGAGTAGATGGCGGTATTGATGCCGGCGAGCTTGCCGTCCATGGTGACGAGGGCGCCGCCCGAATTGCCCGGATTGATCGCCGCATCCGTCTGGATGAAGAAACCATAGTCGTTGATCCCGACCTGGGTGCGGGCCAGCGCCGAGATGATGCCGCTGGTGACCGTCTGGCCGACACCGAAGGGATTGCCGATGGCGAGCACGAAATCGCCGACCTCGAGCTGATCGGAATCCGCCAGCGGTAGGGTCGGCAGCTGTGTCTTGCCAGGTTCGATCTTGAGCACGGCCAGATCGACGCGCTCATCGGCCAGCAGGACATGGGCGGGGTATTCGCGCCGGTCGCTCAGCACCACGGTGATCTGATCGCTGTTCTTGATCACATGGTTGTTGGTGACGATCAACCC
>DATHQQ010000134.1:0-3215 GCA_035482595.1 Verrucomicrobiia bacterium | reverse complement strand
TATCTGACTGTCCTGCTGCAAGAGACCCGCGAGGCGGTGAGCAGCGGGGTCGATATCTCGGTGGCGGCGGGCAGCGTCGCGGCCAGCGAGCGCGGCAAATGGGCCCTCTACGACGACTACAATGGCCGCAATGTCACCGAGGCCTATAAGGAGCTCGAATGGGAGTGAAGCAGCAGCTGTTGCGGGAGATCTGGAGATGAAGAGGCTGTTCCTGGCCCTGGCGCTGGGCGCCGGCCTGATGACCTCGCTTGCCGCGGGCGCCGAGGAGACCGACGCCGACCGTGCCGCGCGCTGGCATGATCTCCAGCAGGCGATCTTCGGCGACAAGCAACTGCAGGACGGCCAAGGCGTCGTGCAACTCGAGGCGCCGGTGCGCGCGCTGGACGCGGCCTTGGTGCCTATCACCATCACCCTCACCGGGGCCAAGCCGATCAAGGGCGTCTATCTGGTGATCGACGACAATCCCTCACCGCTGGCCGCCCATGTCACCTTCGGCCCGGCCGCGGATCCGCATCTGCTGAAGCTCAGGGTGCGGGTCAATCAATACACCCAGATGCATGCGGTGGCCGAAACCGCCGACGGCCAGCTCTACGAGGTGATGAAATTCGTCAAGGCCGCGGGCGGCTGCTCGGCGCCGGCCGGCTCCGACGATGCCGCGGCGCTCAAGGATATCGGCCGCATGAAGCTCCGGCTCCTCAGCGATTTTGCCCTGGACAAGCCGGTGCAGGCCCAGCTCATGATCCGTCATCCCAATTTCAACGGCATGCAGATGGATCAGGTGACCCGGCAATACACCCCGGCGCATTTCATCCAGAGTGCCGATGTGTCCTACAACGGCCAGCTGGTCTTCCATCTCGACAGCGATATCTCGATTTCGACCGACCCCGTCATCGGCTTCGATTTCGTGCCGCAGGACAAGGGAGAGATGAAGGTCGAGGTGCGCGACAGCGAGAATATGAAATTCGGCCACAGCTTCGAAATCCCCGAGCATGCGAGCTGAGCGGGCGCTGAAGCGCCTCGGGCTGCTGCTGGTCCTGCTCCTCGGCGCCGCGGCCGATCCGGCGGCCCCACCGGAGCCGGCTGGTTTCTGGACCGGCCCCCTGCATGGCGCGGTGCCGGCGACCATCACCGGAGGCACCGTGATCCATACGACCGAGCTCGAGGCGCTGCTGCGCCACAGCGATGCGGTGCTGATCGACGTCACTCCGGCGCCGCGCAAACCGGCGGGCCTGGCGCCCAATGCGGTCTGGATGCCGGCGCAGCACAGGAATATTGCGAGCTCGGTCTGGCTCAGCGATCTGGGCGCCGGCGTGCTGACGGCGGGTGAGGACAAGTGGTTTCGGGCCCGGCTGAAGGAGCTCAGCCGAGGCAAGCGGGACACCCCGCTCGTGCTCTATTGCCATCCGCAATGCTGGGCGAGCTGGAATGCCGCCAAGCGGGCCATCGGCTATGGCTATCGCAAGGTCTATTGGTATCCCGACGGCATCGAGGGCTGGGAAAAGGCGGGCCTGCCGACGGCCTCGGCGGTGGCGATCCTGCCACCGTCCTGATCAGACGTTCAGCAGCAGATGCTCGCGCTCCCATGAGCTGATGACGCCCTGATAGGCCTCGAGCTCCGACTGCTTGACCAGGGTCATGGCGCGCATGAAGCGGTCGCCTAATATGCTGCGCATCTTCTTGGCGCTGTTGAAGAGATGCAGAGCCTCGTAGAGGGTGCGCGGCAAGGTGTGGGGCAGGCGATAGGCGCTGCCCTCTATCTGCTTGGTCGGCTTCATCCGCTCGATCATGCCGAGATAGCCGCAGGCGAGCGAGGCGGCGATGGCGAGATAAGGATTGGCATCGGCCCCGGCGAGCCGGTTCTCGATCCGCCGGGCGGGCCCGTCCGAGATCGGAACGCGCAAGCCCACGGACCGGTTGTCCACACCCCATTGGACGTTGATGGGGGCGTCGGAATAGGGCCGGAGACGCCGGAAGGAATTCACATTGGGTGCCAGCAGCGGCATCACCTGGGGCAGGAAGCGCTGGAGCCCCGCCACATGGGAGCGGAAGAGGGCGCTGTCGCGGCCGAGCTTGTCGGCGAAGAGGTTGCGCCCGGTCGAAGCCTCGAGCAGCGACTGGTGGATATGCATGGAGCTGCCCGGCTGATTGGCGAGGGGCTTGGCCATGAAGGTGGCATAAATGTTGTGGCGCATGGCGGCTTGGCGGACCGTGCGCTTGAAGAGGAAGGCCTGATCGGCCAGCACCAGGGCATCGCCATGGTTGAAGTTGATCTCCATCTGTGCCGCCCCGGCCTCATGGGTCAGGGTGTCGATGTCGATCTCCTGCGCCTCGCAGAAGTCGTAGACATCCTCGAAGATGGGATCGAACTCGTTGGTTGCGTCGATGCCATAGGACTGGCGCCCGGTCTCCGTCCGGCCCGAGCGCCCGACGGGCGGCAGGAGCGGCAGATCGGGATCGGTATTGACCTGGACTAAGAAGAATTCGAGCTCCGGCGCCACGACCGGCTTCCAGCCCCGGGCGGCGTAGAGGGCCAGCACGCGGCGCAGCACATGGCGGGCGGAGACCTCCACCGGCTTGCCGTCGCCGTCGAAGGCATCGCAGATCACCTGAGCCGTCGGTTCCGTGTACCAGGGCACGATGCGGATGGTGTCCGGATCGGGCCGCAGATACATGTCCGGGTCCTGGTCGCTGGCGATGTCCTCGTAGTCGGCGTTCTCGGAATACTCGCCCGTCACCGTCTGGATGAAGATGCTCTCGGGCAGCCGCAGGCTCTCGTCCTGCAGGCTCTTGATGAACTTCGCCGCCGGCAGGATCTTGCCGCGGGCGATGCCGTTGATGTCGGGGACCAGGCACTCGACCTCGTCGATCTTGTGCTCGGTCAACCAGTCTGCGAGTTCGGTCATGATGGCGGTTCCGGAGGGAGCCTAGGGCTACCATGCCGGCCGAAAGCTTGGCAAGGCGGCGCGGGGAAATCTTTCTAAATCAATATGTTGGCGGTGTATGCTCGACGCTCCTCAAGGCGCCAAGAGCCTTCCGGAAGCACCCGCGGCAGTCTCAGCCGAGGAAGGATTCCGGCGGGGTGTATTTCAGGTTCAGCGCCTGGGCGACCGCCTTGTAGAGGACCTGACCGTCGTGGATGTTGAGACCGTGGCGCAGATGCGGGTCGTCGTGACAGGCCTGCCGCCAGCCCTTGTTCGCCAGCGCGATGGCGAAGG
>DATHQQ010000133.1:0-6256 GCA_035482595.1 Verrucomicrobiia bacterium | reverse complement strand
CCCGCCGCCGGATCGCAGTCATAGAAGGGCGGCTTCAGAAGGGAGGGCTCGAGAGCAAGGCGGCGCGCGGGTGCCGTGAGCTGCCGCAGAATCTCCGCCGGCAGCGTCGTCTTCTCCGTGACCCGGCGCATCTCGCCGACGAGATCGTCCAATCCGTAGCCATCCGCCATGAGCGTCACCGTCGCAAAGCCGATCCTTCAGGGGCCAAGCCTTCAGGATTGCCGGGCTTTGCCGAAGGGGTCAAGCTGCGAGACCCGCGACCCGCCGCAGCAGAGGGAGTTTGAGAAGATGGACAGGACGGTGATCGAAGTTCCCGGAATTTCCGAAGGCATCCGCAAGGCGCGGGTGCCGCTCTCGCCGGCCATCCGCGCCAATGGCTTCGTTTTCGTCTCCGGCACGCCGCCCATTGACCTGGCCACCGGGAACTTCGTCAGGGGGGATATGGCGCAGCAGACGGAGCAATGCCTGCGCTGCCTACAGCATGTGCTGGAAAGCGCCGGCTCCTCCCTCGAGAAGGTCTGCAAGGTTGTCATCTATGCCACGGATACGACGCAATTCGGGCGGATCAACGAGGTCTACGCCCGCTTCTTCAAGGAAGCACCGCCGGCGCGAAGCTTCGTGCCGGTGGCTCCCTGGCCGCTCGATTTCGATATCGAGATCGAATGCGTCGCCCTGGCCTGACGTCGTTCTGGCGTGACGCCGGCCGGTCCGGGATCGGCCGGCGTCACCGCGTTTTGCGAGCGGCTATTCCTTGATCACGTGCCAGATGTTCTTGAAGTTGTCGCCCAGCATGTCGCCGGGCTTCGTGTCCTTGGCGAAGGTGTAGAGCGGCTTGCCGCCATCGGCCCACTGCTTGCTCCCATCGTCGCGGGTGATGATGGTCAGGTCGCCCACCGGCTTCGCATCGGCAGCGGCTTTCACCGGCGGCCAGAATTCGGCGCATTTGCCGGTGCAGTTCGATTTGCCGGCGGTGTCCTTGTCGAAGGTGTAGAGGGTCATGCCGTTCGCATCGGCGAGGACATTGCCGGCCGAGGTCGCCTGGACCTTCAGCGGACCATAGTCTTCCGCCAGAGCGAGCGCGGTGCCGGTGAGCAAAAGCTGAACGGCCAGCGCCGCCGTGAGAATGCTCCGATGCATCGATTCCTCCTATGACTGGTGGGGGTCGCGGCCCCAGGCATGGAGCCTAGGTCCGTGCGCAGGCCGAAGATATGAGTTGTCACGGGATTTTGACAGCCCGCCGGCCCATGTCACCAAGGTGTGAAGCAATGGCCGCGAGCGATCGCCGTGATCCGGGGCGATGCCCAGATCGAGGGAACCGGCCGGTACTCTGCGGGTCGAAAGTCCTGGGGCATGGCAGGTGTCTGCCGGTCCTGCGCCCAAGCAACCTCCGCCGCTCGAGGCCAGCCATCGAGGCGTAAGGCATCGCCGAGACGGGTCGTCGGCATGAGCGCGATCGGATAGAGTGCGCCTTTGCGCGAGGCGACGCGAGAAGGCGGAGCAAGAGGCGACATGGCACGCGTCCGGGAGCTTCTCATCGCCTCCTCGATCCTTCTCCTCTGCCTGCCCGTGGCGGTGCTGCTCACGCTCCTGCTGCTGCCCGTCTGGTCCCGGGTCGGTGCGGCTTTGGGCATCGCGGCGGTCGGGCCCGCCGGCCCCGCGGCCTGGTGCTTCGTTCTGGTCTATGTCGTGCTGGCCGCCATCGGGACCGTCATTATGCTGATGCGCTGGCGGCGTGCGCCCCGGTGAGGATCCGCCGCTTCGCTTAGCCATTGAAGAATCGCAGGGCTTCCATGCCGTAACCGGGCATAGGAGCCCGCCGGCTCTGGTGTAGGTATAGGCGAAGTCACCAAGGATCGATCGCACCCGTGAGCAATATCGGCGCGGGCCAGCCCGGCAGCGCTCTCTCCCGCCATGATCTTCGCGGCATTCTCTTCGGTGCTGCCGTGGCCATGTTTCTGGCCGCTCTCGACCAGACCATCGTCGCCCCGGCCCTGCCCGCGATCGCCCGGGACCTGGGCGAGTTCAATGCCATCTCCTGGCTCGTCACCGCCTACCTCCTGTCCTCCACGGCGGTCACGCCGATCTTCGGCAAATTGAGCGATCTTTATGGCCGCCGGCGCCTGCTGCTCGCGGGCCTCGCGATCTTCATCGCCGGCTCGATCGCCTGCGCGCTCGCTCCCAGCATGGTCACCCTGATCATGGCCCGCGCCTTGCAGGGCCTCGGCGGCGGGGCGCTGATTACATTGCCCAATGCCATCATCGGCGATGTCGTCCCGCCGCGGGAGCGCGGTCGCTATCAGGGCTTCTTCGCCTCGGTCTTTGCCCTCTCGAGCATTGCCGGGCCGGTGCTGGGCGGGCTCTTCACGGAGCGTCTCTCCTGGACCCTGATCTTCTGGATCAACGTGCCGCTGGGCTTGCTGGCGGTCTATGTCAGCGCCCGGGCGCTGGCACGGCTGCCGGTTGTGAGCCGGCCGCATCGGATCGATTACCTGGGCTCGCTGCTCATCGCCGCGGCGACGGTCAGCTTCCTGCTGGCCGTGACCTGGGGCGGGCATCGCTATGCCTGGTTGTCGCTTCCCATCGCCGCGCTGCTGGTGGCGGCCCTGCTGCTGGGTATGCTCTTCGTCCTGCGCCAGCGCATGGCGGAGGAACCCATCCTGCCGCTGGCGCTCATGGCCAATCCGACGATCCGCCTGACCTCCCTCATCGGCCTGCTGCTGGTGATGCTCAATATCGGCGTCAGCGTCTATGTGCCCCTGTTCCTGGAACTCGCCCGCGGCATGGGGGCGGGAGCGGCGGGGTTGGTCCTGATCGCGCCCATGATCAGTGTCGTGGGCGGTGCGCTCATCGCCGGCCAATACATGCGCTTCGTCGGGCGGTTCAAGCTGCCGCCGCTGATCGGGGTCAGTGTCGCGGCGGTCGCCCTCTGGACCTTGGGGCAGGAGATCGAGATCCTGTCCCTGATCGAGATCGTGCTCTGTCTGGCCGCCGTGGGCATGGGTCTGGGGACGGGTTTTCCGACCGTGCTGGTGGTCACGCAGAACGCCGTCGAGCCGCGCGACCTCGGGATCGCGACCGCAAGCCATATCTTCTTCCGCTCGCTGGGCGGGGCCATCGGCGTCGCGCTTTTCGCGGCGATCATCCTCGGCATGCTGCATAGCAGCCTCGTCCGGGCGGGGGGATCGGCCGCCTTCGGCGACCTGACCGACATCCTGCATCAGGGCGTGCTGACGCCCGCCGACCTGCCCCAAGTCGCTGCGGCCTTCGCGGCCTTCTTCAAGGTCGCGGCCGCCGTAGCGCTCGCGACCGTCGGCTGCATTGCCCTGCTGAAGGAAGTGCCCTTGCGCGGCCATGCCCCGGCAGGCGCGGCCGCGGAATAGCTGGCCGCGACCTTCTAGGCGCGTGGCCGCCGCGCCGGGGAGCCTCCTAGCTCTGGCGGCGGCCGAGCACCCCATAGAAGATCATGGTGCCCAATCCCCAGATGCCGTTGATCACGAATCCGAACATCAGCCGGGTGGGCTGCACCAGCACGGGAAGGCCCTTCAGTGGGGCGACGATTAGCGTGCCGGCGAGGGTCGGCAGGATGCCGCCGAAGAGAAAGGCCAGCCAGAGCCGCGTCCCGGTGGCGAAGCGGCGCAGGCACAGCACCATGACGATGCCCCAGACGCCGCCCCAGAAGGCCAGGGAGACGACCTTGGGCAGGTGGAAGGGCGGGGTGGTCGACATGTCATAGGGCGGGCGCGGCACCCAGCCCACCCCATAGGCCAGAAGCAGAAAGCCCTGGTGAAAGATGAGGACCCCAAGCGCGCCGGCGATGAAGGCGAGGAGCATCAGAAGGGGAAGGGAGGGTTTCATGGGCCGCGAGCCTAGCATTTGCGGGATAAACGGGAAGCGGCAGCGCGGTCACACTCGCGTTACACCCTTTTGGCCGCCACGACGGACCTGCGGGGAAATATGGCCAACAAGCCGCTTTCGAGCCCAGGACCGGCTCTCTATACTCCCGCCCCCATCGCTGTGAGGAATCAATGAATCGGCTTATCGGCTCTCTCGTGATCACGTTCTGCGCGCTCTCGGCAATTCCGGCGTTCGCCGCCGCCGCCGATGATGCCGCCAAGGCCTGCGCCGGCGATCCGAACCCGGACAAGCGCATCGCCGCCTGCGGCAAGTTCCTGGCCACCAATCCGAAACAGGATGCGAAGATCGCCTGGGTGTTCAATGCCCGCGGCACCGCCTATTTCTCCAAGGGGGAGCTGGACAAGGCGGTCAAGGATTACGACATCGCCATCCGGCTCGATCCAAAGGACAGCGCGGCGCTGGCCAACCGCGGCACTATCCATATGGCCCAAGGCCAGCCGGATCTGGCGCTGGCGGACTACAATGGCGCGTTGCGCATCAATCCCAAGAACGCCAACGCCTATAACCTCCGCGGCCTGCTCTACTCCCGAACCGGCCAAATCGATCAGGCGATCCAGGATTACACCAGCGCCCTCAAGATCAATCCCAAATTCGCCGACGCCCATAACGACCGCGGCTATGCCTATTACTCGACCAAGAAATACGATCTCGCCCTGGCCGATTTCGACGCCGCCGTAAAGCTGCTGCCGCAGGATCCGCTATCGGTCTACATGCGGTCCCTCACTTACCGCAAGCTGGGCAAGAAGGCTCAGGCGGATAAGGACATGGCCACCGCGCGCCAGCTCGATCCGAAGATCGAGTCGGAGATGAAGAGCCTGGGCGTCGTCGATTAGGGACCGGTCGTCGGAGACCCGGCGGCCCCGCCTATCTTCGAAATGCCATCTTCCCGCCATGGGCTGGTCATGGGCGGGAGCTAGAACCTCTGACGCTGTCGCAGAAGTTGCGACTCGAGGAGGTTCACGATGGCTCGTCTCAGAACCTGGATCGGCAGGCTGATGGAAGCCCGGCGCGGGGCGCGCGATGCGAAGCTGTTTGCCCGCATCGTCGATGAGCGCGCGGCCCGGCGCCAAGCGGGATCCAGAGTCTCGGGCGCCAGAACCTCGGGCTCCCGAACCATCTGACATCCGGCGGCCGGGCGGCGCGGGGCCTTCGCTCGCCCGGCTTGACCCACTTGGCTTGACCTGGGCCCGGCTTGCGTCGCAGCATCCTGCCATGGCCAATGAGCCACCGAACAAGGCGCCGAGGATTACGCAATCCGGCTGTCGCAGCCAGGCCGAGCATCGCGCGCGCCAGGCGGCCGCCCTGCGTGACAATCTCAGCCGCCGCAAGCAGCAGCAGCGGGCCCGGAAGGCGGTTTCGGCCACCGTGGCGGAACCACGCCCCGATACGGACGACACCGTTACGGACTGAATCGACCGGCCATGCTTGAGGCGGCGGTCTCCATCAAGTAGAACCCGATAGGACGCCCGTGCTTGACCAGCGGGACCAGCCTGCGGGGCGCCATCCCCCGGGGCGGACCCCGGGTTGGGCGATCTGGGCCGGTTGAGGAGCCATATGGACAGGATTCGAATCCGGGGCGGCAGCCGCCTCAAGGGCGAGATACCGATCAGCGGGGCCAAGAATGCCGCACTTCCGCTGATGGCCGCCTGCCTGCTGACCGACGAGACCCTGAGGCTGGGCAATCTGCCTCATGTGGCCGACATCACGACCATGGCCAATCTGCTGGCCCAGCTCGGCGTCGAGGTCCATCTCAACGGCCATGCGTCGAACGGCGGGCATGACGGGCGCGTGCTCGAGCTGACGGCCCGGCAAATCACCGAGACGCGCGCGCCCTATGATCTCGTGCGCAAGATGCGGGCCTCCGTTCTGGTGCTGGGGCCGCTGGTGGCGCGCTACGGCCGGGCCGAGGTGTCGCTGCCCGGGGGCTGCTCGATCGGCACGCGGCCCATCGATCTGCATCTGCAGGGCCTGCGCCAGCTCGGCGCCGAGATCGAGCTCACCGAGGGCTATGTCATCGCCCGTGCGCCCCGGGGGCTGACCGGCAGTCAGATCGTCTTCCCCAAGGTCTCCGTGGGCGCGACCGAGAATCTGATGCTGGCGGCGACGCTTGCCCGCGGCGAGACGGAGCTGGTCAATGTGGCGCGGGAGCCGGAGATCAACGATCTCGCCCTCTGCCTGCAGCATATGGGCGCCGATATACGGGGCCTGGGCACGGACCGCCTCCGCATCCGCGGGGTCGACCGCCTCAAGGGCACCAGCCACCAGACGGTGGGAGACCGCATCGAGGCGGGCACCTATGCCATGGCGGCGGCGATCACCGATGGCGAGATCGAGCTCATCG
>DATHQQ010000132.1:0-2098 GCA_035482595.1 Verrucomicrobiia bacterium | reverse complement strand
CAGGGCATGGGAGATGAAGACGATGGAGACGCCGCGGGCCTTCAGCCGGCGCATCAGGGTGAAGAAATGCCGCTTCTCCTCCGGCGTGAGCGAAGCCGTGGGCTCGTCGAAGATGATGACCTCGGCCTTGTGATGGACGGCACGCGCGATCTCCACCATCTGGCGCTTGGCGGCGCCCAGGGTGGCGACCAGGGCCGTGGGATCGACGGAGAAATTCAGGGATTGCAGGAACTGCTGGGCCGCGATGTAGACGCCCCGCAGGCGGTTCAGGAATTTCTCGTCGCCGAGATAAAGGTTCTGCGCCACGGTCATGGAGGGGACGAGGCTCGTCTCCTGGAAGACCATGGCGATGCCGTCGCGCAGCGCCTCGAAGGGCGAGGCGTAGCTCACCTCCCGCCCGCGATAGAGCATGCGCCCGCTGGTCGCCTCCACCACGCCGGCCATGACCTTGGTGAGGGTCGATTTCCCGGCGCCGTTCTCCCCCAACAGGGCATGGATCTCGCCCTTGCGCAGATCGAAGTCGACATCGCGCACCGCCGGCACGCCGCGGTAGGACTTCGTGATCTTCTGCATGTCGACCAATGGGGCCATGGGCAGAGGCGCTGAGAGCTCGGTCATGGACTCGGTCATGACTGGGCCCCGTCGATATCGAGGATCGCCCCGCCGCCCCTCGAGGAGACGAGCACGCGCCCGCCCGCCTCCACCGCGCTGGTGACGCCATGGCGGTGGCCATTGGTGCGGCTATGGAAGCTGGTGACCGGCCGCATCGCAGCATCGAGGCGCACCACCAGCCCGTAGGAGCGGCTGGGGGACCAGGGCTTGTGGATGCCCATGGTCTTGACCCCGCCGCATTGCAGGGGCTCGAGGAAGCTGGCACCGGAGGAAAGGGATGGCGCGATCCAGCAATCCCGCGGCACCTCGCGCATCATATCGGCGCGATAGGACTCCTCCTCGAGGACGAATTCGATCAGCCGGTTGCGCGGCGCGAAGAGCGTCAGCCAGGCGCCGCCGTCGCCGGCCGGCGCCAGCCGGGCGGGATAGCCAGGCAGCTTGGAGAGGATTGGCACGGCCGCTCCCCCGCCGCTAGGCAGGCGCAGCAGCCGGTGGCGCCAGCTCTCGGCGACGACAAGCCCACCCCCGCTCTCCACCAGAAGCCCATACGGAAAGGCGAGGTCCTTGGCCCGGCAGAGGGCATCGCCGCTGCGAAGATCGAGGCGCCAGACCGAGCCCGTGGCGTTGCGCTCCATCAGATCGACGACCCAGTCGGAGGGCCGATGCCGCGCCGAGCCCTGGCAGAGGAAGAGCGTATCGGCATCGCCGAAGGCCAGCGCCGTAAGCGAGGCAAGCCCTCCAGGCGACGGCAGCTCCCGATCACCGATCAAGAGGCGGCCGTCGTCCAGCGCCACGGCGAGCTCGCCCGTCGGCGAGACGGCGAGCGCCGCCACCGGCGACTCATGGCTCGCGACGGTGAGGGGCGCGTCGCCGGTCAAGGCAAGCACCTCGGTCCCCGAGGAATAGAGGACCTGCCTGCCGTCGAAGCAGAGATTGTCCGGTTCTGCCGCCCGCCGCACGACGGCCGCCTCGTCCAGGGCGGTGTTGGGGCGCAGCGGCCCATCCATGGGCGGGATGGTGATGGCCTTGCCGCGGAAGAAATCGAGGAAGGGCTCGAAGATCATCTCTTCCCTCCCCAATAGGAGCGGAGGCCCGTCCAGCTCGGATCGGCGCCGGGGATGCGGTAGCGGCCGATGCGGTTGTTGAGGATGCCGCCGACATAGAGAAAGCCCTTATGCTCGCGCATGGACGTGACCATGGGATGGGCATCGCCAGAGAGATCGCCCAGGGCCTCGCGGATGCGGCCGTTCTCCTCGAACTTCACCACCCCGCCGGTGTTGATATTGGGAAACAGCCAATCGTCCTGGGGCAGGCGCCGCGTCATGCGCTTGCGCATGCCGGGATGGCGCAGCGCCAGATCGAAGCTCGGCGTGCGCATGCCGAGCCAGGCCATCCAATAGCCCCCGTCCGAGGCGCGGTTGATATTGTCGGGATAGCCCGGCATGTCGCGGATGACGCATTCGACCTGGCCCGCCTTCGGCCCGTC
>DATHQQ010000131.1:0-5672 GCA_035482595.1 Verrucomicrobiia bacterium | reverse complement strand
TGCGCGAGCTTGAAAAGGCGATGCCTGGCGATGCGATGGTGTCGACCGATATCGGCAATATCTGCTCCGTGTCGAATTCCTATCTGCGTTTCAAGCACGCGAATTCGATGTTCGCGGCGATGAGTTTTGGCAATTGCGGCTATGCGCTGCCGACCATCATCGGCGCCAAGGTCGCCGCGCCCAACCGCCCGGCGGTCGCCTATGTCGGCGACGGCGCCTGGGGCATGAGCCTGCAGGAGACCCTGACCTGCGTGCGCGAGAACATCCCGGCCGTGGCCGTGGTCTTCAACAACGGCCAATGGGGGGCGGAGAAGAAGAACCAAGTCGATTTCTACGCCGACCGCTATGTCGGCACTAATCTGAAGAACCCGAGCTTCGCTGCCATCGCCCAATCCATGGGCGCCCAGGGCATCAAGGTCGACAAGCCGGACCAGATCGGCGATGCGCTGCGTCAGGCGACGGCCTCCAACAAGCCGACGGTGCTGGAGATCATGGTCACCCAGGAGCTGGGCGACCCCTTCCGCCGCGACGCCCTGAAGAAGCCGGTCCGGATGCTGGACAAATACAAGGCCTATACCGTCGCCTGAGCTGTAGGCGCGCTAGAGCCAGTCTCCACTGCCGTCATTCCGGCGAAAGCCGGAATGACGGGGGAGAGGTATCGACCTAGTCGATCGTCGGTTCGGCAAGTCGCCGCAATTTGCGCCGCGCCTCCAACCTGCTCCCCGCGCTTAACCCGATGTTAAGGCGACTCCGCCTTTCATGGTGATGCGCAAGCGATGCCCGCATGGTCGCGGGGGTTCCCGTCGTCATTGTGCCTCCCTGGTGGCCCGTCCGGTTTCGGACGGGCCACATCAGTTTTGGGCACCGGGGTTTTGCGCCCCGGAATTTTGGGCGTGCGTCAAGGCGGCGTAGAGTGCGGCGCTGTCCCGGGCGGCACGCAGCCGATCGGCCACACCCTTCTCCCGTAGCCGCCGGGACAGACAGGCGAGCGCCGGCAGGTGCTCGGCCACCGCCGAGGCCGGCGTCAGCAGCAGGCAAACGAGATCGACCAGCTGATCGTCGATGGCGGTGAAATCGACCGGGCGCTCGAGCCGGGCCAATAGGCCGAACAACCGCGGGAGACCCGCGATGCGGGCATGGGGGATGGCAATGCCCCTGCCGACGCCGGTCGAGCCCAGCGCCTCACGGGCGAGCAGCGGTTCCAGGATCGCTGCCGGCTCGAGGGCCAGCGCCGTGGCGGCCCGCCGCGCGATCTCATCCAGGAGCTGATGCTTGTCCTTGGCGCGCAAACCGATGACGACCATCGCCGGGGCAACAAAATCGGCAATTTCCATCGCTTAGCTCAATTCCACGCTCGGGATGTCGGAGGCGGAGGACGGCTCCGCCCCCTCCGGCACCGGCATCTCGATGGTAAAGACCGCGCCGGTGCGGTCGGGGCGATTGCCAGCCCGGATGGTCCCGCCCATGGCCTCGACGAAGCCGCGGCAGATGGCGAGCCCCAGCCCGGTGCCGGCGCGCCGGCGGTCCGTCCCATGGACCCGATAGAATTTGTCGAAGACCCGCTCGACATCCGCGGGCGGGATGCCTTCCCCTTCGTCCAGCACCTGCAGGATCACCCGATCGGCTGCGCGCGTGCCGCGAAGCTCGACCGTCGAGCCGGCCGGGGCGTATTTCGCCGCATTGTCCAGCAGGTTGAAGAGCACCTGTTCGAAGAGCACGAAGTCGAGGCGCAGCATGGGCAGGTCCGGGGCCAGGTTCATCGCGACCTTGTGCTCGGCCAGGATCGGCGCCGTCCGCTTCAAGGCGCTGCCGACGACTTCCGAGAGATCGACCAAGGTAAGGCCCGGCGCAACCGCGCCCGATTCCAGCCGGGTCATGTCGAGAAGATTGGCGATGAAGCGGTTGAGACGCTCCGCCTCCTCCTGGACCGTCCCCATGAGCTGTTCCTTCGCCGCCTCGTCATAGGCCTTGGAATAGGTCCTGAGGCTCGTGATGGCGCCCAGGATCGAGGCCAGGGGCGTCTTCAGATCGTGGGAGATGGAGGTCAGCAGGGCCGAGCGGAGCCGGTCCGTCTCGGCGACCAGCCGCGCGTTGTCGAGATCGTGGGCGAGCGTCGTGCGCTCGATGGCGAGTGCCGCCTGGTCACAGAGCGCGTCGAGCAGCCGGCGCTGATCGGGCGAGAGCAGGGAGCCTTCCCGCTCGCTCGCCAGGCCCACCACCCCGACCGGGCCGCGGCCGGTGCGAATGGGCAGGAACAGGCGCTTGGCGCCCGGCAGGGTGTCGGCGCCGCGCCCCGCTTCGCGGTCGTTCTGCCAGCACCATTTGGCCGCCGCCAGATCGGCCTCGTCGAGAGTATCCTCTGGTGGATAGCCGCCGCGCACCGCGACGGTGCCCTCCTCCGGCAGCAGTATCACCACCGTCACCTTCAGCATCAGCGCGATCTGATAGGACGTCGCCCAGAGCAGATCGTCCAGGGTCACGGCGCCGCCGAGCTTGCGGCTGAACAGATAGAGATCCTCGTTGGTCTTCGCCCGCTGGCGTGCGGCCAGCGCCTGGCTGCGCATCCGCGCGGTCAGGTTGCTCGCGATCAGGGCGACGATGGCGAAGAAGAAGAGCGCGACGACGTTTTGCGGATCGGAAATCGTGAAGTTATAGAGCGGCGGCAGGAAGAAGAAGTTGTAGGCCAGGGTGCTGACCAGGCTCGCCGCCAGGGCCGGCCAGAGCCCATAGGTGATGGCGCTGGTGAGCACGGCGGTGAGAAAGACGAGGGCGATCACCGAGATGCCGAGATAGCGCTGCAGGATCAGGCTTACCCCCAGTGCCACCGTCACCATGGCGAGGGTGCCGGCGTAGGCACTGAGCTCGAAACTGCTCCGGCGGCGCATCGGCGCCGTCGTTTCCGCCGATGCCGCCTCGCCACCCATTTTCGATTCCAGACGGGCCACCGCCTGACCCGCGATCACATGGACGCTGATCTCCCCGGCCTGCCGGATGATCTCGTGCGTCGTGGAGCCTTGGAGCAGCTCGGCCAGCCAGGAGCGGCGCGACGAGGTGATGATGATATGGGTGCAATTGTTCGCCCGGCCATAGGCGACCAGCTCTTCGGCCACCGATGTGCCCGGAATCGTCACGGCCTCGCCGCCCAGCCGCTCGGCCAGGCGCAGCGCCTCGGCGATGCGGTCGCGCGCCGCCTCGTCGAGGCGCTGGATCTTCGACGTCTCGATATGGACGGCAGTCCAGGGCGCGCGCAGCCTGTCCGCCAGGCGCCGGGTATAGCGGACCAGCGCGAGGCAGCCCGGATCCTCATTGACGCCCACCAGCACCCGTTCCCCGGCCGCCCAGGGACCGGAGATGGCATGGGCGCGCATGTAGTCGACCATCTGCTCGTCGACCCGCTGCGCCGTGCGGCGCAGCGCCAGCTCGCGCAGCGCCGTCAGATTGCCGGGCTTGAAATAGTTGCCCATCGCCCGCTCCGCCTGCTGGGGCAGGTAGACCTTGCCTTCCTTCAGGCGCTGGGCGAGATCCTCGGGCGTGAGATCGACGACCTCGACCTCATCGGCGCGGTCGATGATCGAATCCGGCACCGTTTCGCGGACCCGCACGCCGGTGATCTTGGCGACGACGTCGTTGAGGCTCTCGACATGCTGGATGTTCAGCGTGGCATAGACGTCGATGCCGGCGTCGAGCAGCTCCTCGACATCGAGATAGCGCTTGGGATGGCGGCAGCCCGGCGCGTTGGTATGGGCGAGCTCGTCGACCAGAGCGAGCTTGGGCCGACGCGTCAGGATGGCGTCGATATCCATCTCCCTGAGATGGTGGCCCTTGTACTCGATGAGCTGGCGCGAAATGACCTCCAGCCCGTCGAGCAGGGCCTCGGTCTCCTTGCGGCCATGAGTCTCGGCCACGCCGACGACGACGTCGACCCCCTCCCGGCGCTTGGCCTGGGCCGTGGTCAGCATCTCGTAGGTCTTGCCGACGCCCGGCGCAGCCCCCAGAAAGATCTTCAGCCGGCCGCGGGATTCCTTGGCCGCCTGCTGCAGCAAGGCATCCGGCGAGGGCCGGTTGTCGCGGTTGGATCGCTCTTCGTTCATCGGCATAAGGTCAGTCAGCGTTGACTGACACTACGCCAATCCTTCCGCCGGTGCACCCGCCGCCCAGTTCTATCGGGCCACTACTTCGACCCCAGCGCATCCAGCGCCAGGTTCAGCTTCAGCACATTGACATGCGGCTCGCCGAAGATGCCGAGGAAACGACCCTCGATATGATCGGCGACGAGCTGGCGGATCTGATCTTCGGGCAGGTTGCGCGCCTTGGCCACCCGCGGCACCTCGAAATAGGCCGCCGCCGGCGTGATGTCGGGGTCGAGGCCACTGCCCGAGGTGGTGATCAGATCGACCGGCACCGGCTGACCGGGGTTCTCGGCCTTGAGCTTGGCCGTGTCCGCCGTCACCCGGTCGACCAGAGCCTTGGCGGTGGGTCCCAGATTCGAGGCATAGGAATTGGCCGCGTTATAGGGCTGGGCAACGCTGTTGCCCTTGGCATCCGTGCCCGTGGTCACTGAGGGCCGGCCCTGGAAATATTTCGGGCTGGTGAAGTCCTGGCCGATCAGTTCCGAGCCGATGACCTTGCCGTCCTTGTCGTAGAGCAGGCTGCCGTTCGCCTGATAGGGAAAGACAAGCTGGGCGATTCCTGTCATCGCCAGGGGATAGATGATGCCCGTGATGAGCGTGAGCGCCAGCAAGACGACGATGGCGGGGCGGAGTTCTTTCAACATGGGAGTCTTCCTTAGATCAGGCCGATGGCATTGATGGCGACGTCGATCGCCTTGATGCCGATGAAGGGGATGAGCACGCCGCCGAAGCCGTAGATCACCAGGTTGCGGAAGAGCAGCCGGCCGGCGCTCTGCGGGCGGTATTTCACACCGCGCAAGGCGAGCGGGATCAGGACGATGATGATCCAGGCGTTGAAGATGATCGCCGAGAGAATGGCGCTCTGCGGCGAATGCAGATGCATGACATTGACCACGCCCAGGCTCGGATAGAGGGCGGCGAACCTCGCCGGGATGATGGCGAAATATTTGGCCACGTCATTGGCGATGGAGAAGGTGGTCAAGGCGCCGCGGGTGATCAGCAGCTGCTTGCCGATCATCACCACCTCGATCAGCTTGGTCGGGTCGCTGTCGAGATCGACCATATTGCCGGCCTCGCGGGCGGCCTGGGTCCCAGTCTGCATGGCCACGCCGACATCCGCCTGGGCCAGGGCCGGGGCGTCATTGGTGCCGTCGCCGCACATGGCCACCAGCTTGCCGCCTGCCTGCTCCTTGCGGATGAGGGCGAGCTTGTCCTCCGGCGTCGCCTGGGCCAGGAAATCGTCGACGCCACTCTCCGCCGCGATGGCCGCGGCGGTCAGCGGATTGTCGCCGGTGATCATGACCGTGCGGATGCCCATGCGGCGGAGCTCGGCGAAGCGCTCCTTGATGCCGCCCTTGACGACGTCCTTCAGATGGATGACGCCCAGCACCCTTCCGTCCTTGGCGACGGCCAGGGGCGTGCCGCCGGCGCGGCTGATGCGCTCGGTGATCTCGGTCAGCTGGGCCGGCGCCGGCATATTCGGATTATTCGATACCAGCCGGACATAGCTGACCACCGCATCGACCGCGCCCTTGCGGATCG
>DATHQQ010000130.1:0-4775 GCA_035482595.1 Verrucomicrobiia bacterium | reverse complement strand
CCCGCGCGCCTTCTCCTCCGGCGCCTTGTCGATCTGGTCGTAGGCCATGAACGTCGCCCCGCCCGTCTCCGCAAGCACCTTCGTGATCGCTGCCGTCAACGACGTCTTGCCATGATCCACATGACCGATCGTCCCGACATTTCAATGCGGCTTGTTCCGTTCAAATTTCGCCTTCGACATGAACCTCGGTCCTTAACTCTCTCGCCTATGCCAATCGCCCATCAGCCCGCCGACCGCCGCTCGATTGGAGCGGGTGGCGGGAATCGAACCCGCGTAGCCAGCTTGGAAGGCTGGAGCTCTACCATTGAGCTACACCCGCGCCTTTGATCGATCCGCTGGCCTTGCCGTACCCATCCTCGAAAGGGTCGTTGGTGGAGGGGGAAGGATTCGAACCTTCGTAGGCCGAAGCCAACGGGTTTACAGCCCGTCCCCTTTAGCCACTCGGGCACCCCTCCGAATCCGAAACCCGCCGGGTTCGGTACGGCCCGCGATCTATCTGGATTTCTCTTTGTCTGTCAACGCCCAAACGTAAAGAGGCAAGCCCTCCCTCGCCGACCCATCTATAAGGTCCGCGTCGAGGGTGCTTGCCTGAAGCACCAGAACCGTCGCTATACTAAGGGCGATCATGCCGCCGCGCAAGCGCTTCCGACAAAAGGGATTCACACCCACCCCCTCGCCCCGCCCGGGCGCCAGTGGAGGCGGTAGCTTCTGGATATATGGTCACCACGCCGTAACAACGGCCATCGCAAACCCGCGCCGGCTGGTCCGCCGCCTGCTCGCCGTCGAGCCCGAATCACAGCAGCTTCAGGCCTTGGCAGGCCGGGCGGTCGAGCGGACGGATCCCGCCGCTTTGGCCTCCCTCCTGCCCCAGGGCGCCGTCCATCAGGGCCTTGCCGCGCTGGTGGACCCGCTTCCCCTGGTCGATCTGGGCGAGCTGCTGGAAGACCTTCCCGCGGAGGTGCCGGCGCGAGTTCTATTGCTGGATCAGGTAACCGATCCCCAGAATGTCGGGGCCATCCTGCGCTCGGCCGCCGCCCTCGGGGCCTCGGCCGTGATCCTGACGGAGCGCCACGCGGCACCGGAATCCGGCGCGCTGGCCAAGGCAGCCTCCGGAGCGCTGGATGTCCTGCCGCTGGTGCGGGTGGTCAACCTGTCCCGGGCCATCGAGGCCTTGAAGCAGGCCGGATTCTGGTGCCTGGGGTTGGCCGCCGAGGGCGACATGACCCTGGCCGAAGCCAAGCCCCCGCCGCGCGCCGCTCTGGTGCTCGGGTCCGAGGGGTCGGGGCTGCGCCGCCTGACCCGGGAGCATTGCGACCAGCTGGTACGCCTCCCCACCCGGGGACCTATCGATCAATTGAACGTCGCCAATGCCGCCGCTGTGGCACTCTACGAGCTCGTGCGGGAAGCGCCCGCGGCCCCGCGCTCTAACTGACGGAGCCTTTCATGCGCCCAGTCCTGTCTCTCGCCCTCGCCCCGATGCTGGCCCTCGCCGCCCTGCTTTGCCTGCTTCAGCCGGCCGGGGCTCAACCCTCCGACGCCGATCGCGCCAAGCAGTGGTTCCTCGAGCATGACCGCGACCATAACGGCTATGTCACCCTGGAGGAGGTGATGGGCTACGAGGCGAAGCTCTTCAAGCGCATGGACCAGGAAGGCGCCGGCCGGCTTCGGGAAGACCAGTATTGCGCCGGCATCCCCTCGACCAAGCCCACCGAGCTCGAACGCTGCCACACCCGCTTCAGCAAGATCGACGCCAATGGCGATGCCTACATCACCCTGGACGAAATCCAGGACTTCTACCGGGTTGTCCTGCAGACTGCCGATCAGAACCAGGATGGCAAGGTCACCCTGGCCGAGTTCATGGCCGCCACGGTCGGGCAGTAAGGGGCACTTTCCTCGGCAATCATCACCCGGCCGGTGCGCCGGCCTCCACGCCCGGCCTGCCGAGTGCCGCGGCGCTTTGACCGGCGCTGCGTGCCTTGATCGCCGCCTCGACTCTTTCCCGCACCCGCGGCTCGCGTGCCAGCAAGGCGATGAAATGGACCCGGTGCAGGGTCAGGAACAGGCAATCCGTCAGGGTTCGGACCGTGGCGGTGCGCGGCACATCTGCGATCAGCGCCATCTCGCCGAAGAAATCGCCGGCTTTCAGCACCGCCAGGCGCACCGGCGGGCGATCCGGCGGCTCGAGCAGCACTTCCACCGACCCGCGCGCCAGGATGTAGAACTTGTCCCCGGGGTCGCCCGGGCGCATCACCTCGCGATGCTCGGGCATCCGTTCCGGCAGGAACAGCCCCGCCATCGAATCGATGGACTCCCGGCTGCAGTCGCTGAAGAAGTCGAACCGCGCCAGGCGATCGGCGGTGATGATAGGACCTACGCCCTCATGCTCCTGCCCGACGCCCTCGACCCGGGCCCATAGTTGGTAATAGACCCCGCCGAGGGCGACCAGATCGGCATGCCGGCCGCGCTCGACGAGACGGCCACGGTCGAAGACCATGATGTCGTCGAAATCGCCGAGCCCCGTGGTGCGGTGGGTCACGGTCAGCACGGTATGCCGGCCCCGCAAGGCAGCGATCGAGCGATTGACGATCGCCTCCGAGCCGGAATCGAGCGCGGAGGTCGCCTCGTCGAACAAAATGATCGGCGCACCGCGCAGGAAAGCCCGGGCGATGGCGACGCGCTGGCGCTGACCGCCGGAGAGCCGATTGCCGCCATCGCCGACTTGCGTGGCATAGCCTTCCGCGAGCCCGGCGATCGTCTCGGCGAGCCCGGCGGCCTCGGCCGCCGCCGCGATCTCGGCATCGCTCGCCGCGGGATTGGCGATCGCGATATTGTCGCGGATAGTGCCGCGAAACAGGGTCGGGGTTTGCGGCACAGCAGTGATCACGGCGCGGAGCGAATCCTCGGTCGCGTTCTGAAGCAAGGCGTCGTCGATCAGGATGCTGCCCGACACCGGCTGGTAGAGCCGGGTCAGCAGCGAGAGCGCCGTGGATTTGCCGGAGCCGGAGGCGCCGACCAGCGCCACCGCGCTGCCGGCCTGGACGGTGAAGCTCACCTCGCGCAGCATGGGCTCGCCGCCGGGATAGGCGAAGGTCACGCGATCGAACCGGATCTCGCGCATGATTCCGCGCAACGGCCGGGCGTCCGGCCGGTCGGTCATGTCGTCGGCCGAGTCGATGGCGATGACGGCACGGCACGGCTTTCCCTTGTCCTTCGCCCTCGATCCCGACAGAGCAGCCGCGCGCATCGCGGCCGGCCTGGCGCGCAATCAGGCCCGCATCGTCATCCCATGGCCGATGCCGATCGTCGCCTGGCTGTTTCGCGCTTTGCCCGCATCCTGGACCCGAATGCTGATTCCAGGTCCGAAGCGGCCCTGACGGCTGTCTTGCGCCTCAGTGCGTGAAGGGCTCCACCGGCACCGCGCTCGTCTGGTCCATGATCCTTACATGGCCCGGCTGGCTCGCCAGGCGGTCGAGCCAGCGGCGCAAGCTGGGATATCCCGCGAGGTCGAAGCCGCCCTCATCGGCTACATGGGTATAGGCATAGAGCGCGATATCCGCGATGGAATAGCCCGAGGGCGAAAACCAGTCGTTCTTTCCCAAATGCTGCTCCATGACGCCGAGAGCGAAATGCCCGCGCTCGGCATTGAAGGCGAGCCGGTCGCGCCGGGGATCGCCTTCGGGCGCGAAATGCATGAGATAGCGGTTCACCGCGATATAGGGCTCGTGGCTGTACTGCTCGAAGAACATCCATTGCAGGATCTGCGCCTGGGCCCAGGGATCATCGGGGAAATAGCGCGTGCCGCGGGCGAGCCAGAACAGGATCGCGCCGGATTCGGCCAGCAGCCGCCCATCCTCCAGCTTCACCGCCGGGACCTTGGCGATCGGATTGACGGCGCGAAAGGCGGGCGTCGTCGGATCGCCGCGCACCTGGCTAACATCGACCGCCCGATAGGGCTGGCCGGTGAGTGCCAGGATCAAGCGGACCTTGTAGACATTGCCGGAGTCGAGATTGCCGTAGAGCGTCAACATGCTGGACTCCCCCCAAGAGTTTGCTGGCCCAAAAGGCTGTTGGCACACTGCGTTGTAGCCGAGTCCCGGTGTTCGGAGGCTCGATCAATTCTCAAGCCTGCCGATGGAAAAACTCACACCAGCAGGGGGCGACCGGGCTCAGAAGCTGGGAGGCGTGCAGGCCGAGACCAGCTCGCAGACCTCCTCGCCGAGATTGCGGAAGCGATGCGGCAGGCGGCTGTCGAAGTAATAGGCCTCCCCCGGTCCCAGCACGCGGCGCTGATCGCCCACCGTCACTTCGAGCTGGCCGCGGATCACGACGGCCCCCTCCTCCGAGGCATGGCGCAGCATGGTCTCGCCCGTATCCGCCCCCGGCTCGTAGCGCTCATGCAGGATCTGCAGCGCACGGCCCGCCAGATCGCGCCCGATCTGGCGGAAGGAGATGCCCCCGCCGGCGATCTCGGTCAGCTCATCGGCCGCGAAGAAGACCTGCGGCCGCGGCCCCAGTTCCATGCCGAAGAAATCGGCCAGCGAGATCGGCAGACCATCGAGGACCTTCTTCAGCGAGCCGACCGAGGGGCTGGTCCGATTTTGCTCGATCAGGGAGATGATGGCGTTGGACACGCCCGCGCGCCGGGCGAGTGCGCGCTGGGAGAGCCCATGCATCAGGCGAAGGGCGCGAAGCCGGGCCCCGACATCGATGTCCTTGCGCATCGCGATTGTTTATCTCGCTCAGGATATTTAACGTCTGCTGGTCCAGAATGCACG
>DATHQQ010000129.1:0-5639 GCA_035482595.1 Verrucomicrobiia bacterium | reverse complement strand
AATCTCCCATCTGGGGTCCCAGCACCCGTTCCATCGGCCGCTTGTCCGGCGCAACCACATGGACCTCGATCTTGCGATGGCGCAGCGCCGCGGCGACCTCGAGTCCGATGAAGCTGGCGCCGATCACCACCGCGCGCTTCGCCTGCTTGGCACTTTCGATGATCGCCCGGCTGTCGGCGAGCGAGCGCAGGACATGAACATTCGGCTGGTCGACCCCCGGGAAGGAGAGGCGCACCGGCTCGGCGCCGGTCGCCAGCAGCAGCCGGTCGAAGGCGAGCCTAGTGCCGTCGGCGAGCTCGACCGCGCGGCCGCGCTTGTCGATGCCGGTCGCCGCGGTGCCCAGCCGCAGCTCGATGCCGTTCTCGCCGTAATAGCTGTCGGGGCGCAGCGGGACCCATTCCTCGGGCGCATTGCCAGCGAGATAATCCTTGGAGAGATTCGGCCGGTCGACCGGTGCGGCATCCTCCTGGCTCAGCATGACGATGCCGCCCTGGTACTGGACCCGGCGCAGGCGCTCCGCGGCGGTGAAGCCGGCCGCCCCGCCGCCGATGATGACGATCTTCTCCGGCGCCTTGCCGCCGGTCTTGCCGAGGGGCTTCACTGGCTTGGGCTCGCGCTTTCCGCGGACGAAGATCTTCCCGTCGCGCTGCTCGACGGACCAGCACGGCAGCGGGCTCAAGGCCGGGGCGCGAAGCGCCTCGCCGGTCCTGAGATCGAAGCCCGCGTGATGCCAGGGGCAGCGGATCATGCCGCCCACCACCAGCCCCTCGGCCAGCGGCCCGCTGTAGTGGGTGCAGGAGGCGCCGATGGCGAAGACCTCGGCGCCGCGGCGCAGGAGGAGCACCTGCTCGTCGCCGAGATGGCCGAGCAGCTTGCCGCCATCCGGGAGATCGGCGAGGGCTACGCCGGGCGCAAGATCGGGGCCCGTGGGTGCGGGCGGGTCGTTGGCCATGATCGCCTCCCTTCCATTCCCCGACATCGGAGAAAGGGAGATATGGCGCGCTAGGCGGCCGATTGCAAATCTCGGACCGGGCTGGCCCCGGACCTCCACGGGCCCGCCGAGCCGCCCTAGGCCACGCCCAGTTCCTTGACCAGTCCGATGGTCTCCGGGCGATGGCCGCGCTCGCAAAGCCGGGCGATCAGACGATCGGCGGCCGGCGACCCGCCGGCGAGGTCGAGGCGCAGGGCCGAGGCGCCGTCGCGGCGCGCCAGATCCTCCAGCGCCTGAAGCAAAGCGGCGGCGACGCAGGCATTGTCGAACAGATCGAGGGCGATCAGATTGTCCGCCATGCAGACCTTGCCGCGGCCGAGGGATTGCTCGAAGCGATAGCTGCAGAGGCCCTGGATGACCCCGGATCGGTTCTGAATGGCGAGCACGCCGCCCCCGGTCCTTGGCAGGAAGGCGCCGCCGGCGACGAAGCGGCGCCACTCGTCCAGGCCGAGACCCGATGCCGAGAGCCGGGCCAGGGCGTAGGCTTGGTCGGCGGAGTCTCGATCGAGAAGCTTGACGATGAATTGGCGCGGCATACCCTGGTGTTCCCTGCGTGGCAATATGCTGCATGCCCCGCGGGGCTGCTGTGATATAGATCAATCTCCTGCGCAAAATCTGGGCAAGCGGGAGAGCCCGGAGGGAGTTGGTCACATGGTGCTGTCGAAGCCGGCGCTGCCGAAGCCGGATTTCGCGCTCGATGTCCGCGGCCATTGCGCCGCCTGCGAGATCCGGGAGCTCAGCGTCTGCAGCGCCTTGTCACAGACCGAGCTGGCGCGCCTCAGCGCCATCATCCAGGGCCGTCGTGTCGAGACCGGCGGCACCGTCATCAGCGAGGGCGATCCGGCGACGGATCTGTTCAATGTCGTGCGCGGGTCGGTGAAGCTCTACAAGCTCCTGCCCGACGGCCGCCGCCAGGTGACAGGCTTCCTCTTCCCCGGCGATTTCCTCGGCATCGCCCTCAACGATATCTATGCCTATACCGCGGAGGCGCTGGAGCCGTTGCAGCTCTGCCGCTTTCCACGCAAGAAGCTCGAGGATTTGCTGGTCGAGCTGCCGAAGCTCGAGCGCCGGCTGCTGGGCGAGACCGCCCATGAGCTGGCCGTAGCCCAGGATCAGATGCTTCTCCTCGGCCGCAAGACGGCCAAGGAGCGGGTCGCCTCCTTCCTGGTCTCGCTCTCACGCCGCGCGGTGAAGCGGCGGCGGCCCGCCTCCCCGCTCGAAATTCCCATGAGCCGGACGGATATGGCCGATTTCCTCGGCCTGACGACGGAGACGGTGAGCCGTACATTGACCCAGCTTCGCCGGGCCAAGCTTATCGCCGACAACGGGCGCAAGGGCATCGCCATCCTCGACAGGGACGGGCTCAGCGAGCTGGTGGACGGGGACTCCTCGCGGGACTGACCCTCGCCGGGACGACCGGCGGATCCTCGTCGATCAGGATCCGGTGGGCGGCCCCCTCCAGATCCTCGAACTGCCCGCTCCGCAGCGCCCAGAGGAAGCCCACTAGCCCCAGCAGTCCGAGGAACAGGGGGCGCGCGCCTGCGTCTTCCTGTCATTGGCGCGAACCGTGTCAGACGGGCGGCCGCGCGAAGGGAAGATGGGGGCGCAGGACTGCTGCCCGGGAGCTGCCCTGGGGCGGCTGCCGGCGATAGAACCAGCGTTTGACCGCTTCCGCCAATGCCAGATAGCAGAGGAGCATCCCTGCCAGCGCCGCCAACAGGGAAGGCGGCGGCGCCACGAAGCCGAACCAGCGGCCGAGCGCGGTGAAGGGCAGCAGGACCGCCAAGCCGACCACCCCCAGGGCAGCCACGACGAGGTAGGGGCTGGGGCGGCTGCGCAACGGATTGCGGCGCGTGCGGATCACGAAGATGACCAGCACCTGGGTCGCCAGGGATTCGATGAACCAGCCGGTCTGGAACAGCGCCTGCCCGGCGCCGAAGACGAGGAGCAGGAGACCGAAGGTCAGGAAGTCGAAGAGCGAGCTGACGGGGCCCAGCACCAGCATGAAATTTCGAATGAAGCGGATATCCCAATGCGGCGGCTGCGCCATGGCCTCGGGATCCACCTCGTCCATGGGGATCGGCGTCTCGGAGAGATCGTAGAGCAGATTGTTGAGCAGGATCTGGACCGGCAGCATCGGCAGGAACGGCAGGACGAGAGAGGCGGCGGCCATCGAGAACATGTTCCCGAAGTTCGAGCTCGTCCCCATCATCACATATTTCATCACATTGCCGAAAGTGCGCCGACCTTCGCGCACGCCGCGCTCCAGCACCGAGAGATCGGGTTCGAGCAGGATGATGTCGGCCGCATCTTTGGCGACATCCACGGCCGTATCGACGGAGATGCCGACATCGGCCGTATGCAGGGAAGGCGCATCGTTGATGCCGTCGCCCATGAAGCCGACCACATGGCCGCGCCGCTTCAGGGCCAGGATGATACGATTCTTCTGGGCGGGCGTGACGCGGCAAAAGAGGTTGATCTCCTCGATCCGGGCGCTCAGGGCTTCCTCGCTGAGCGCGGCCACCTCGGTGCCGGTGAGGATGCCCGCAATCGGAATTTCGAGCTGGCCGCAGAGATGATGCGTCACCCGCTCGTTGTCGCCGGTCAGGATCTTCACCCTGATGCCACTCCGCCCGAGGGCGTCGATGGCCGCCCCGACGCCCTGCTTGGGCGGATCCAGGAAGGCCAGGAAGCCGGCGAAGACCAGGTCCTGCTCATCTTCCACCACGGCATGTGGGTGATCCGGTCCCACCTCGCGCCAAGCGACGCCCAGAGTGCGAAATCCCTCCGACCCCAAAGACCCGAAGAGAGCTTCCGCCCGCGCATGGGCCGCCGGGTCGAGATCCCGGGGCGTCGCATTCCCCGGCTCCTCATAGTGGCTGGAGAGACGGAGAACGTCCTCCGGGGCGCCTTTGACCACCAGGATGCGCCGGCCCTCCTTCTCCACCAGCACCGAGACGCGCCGGCGCTCGAAATCGAAGGGGACCTCGTCAAGCTTGATCCAGCCGGCGCCGTCGACATCGCCATGCTCGATGATGGCCGCATCCAGAGGGCTTCGGATCCCGGTTTCGAAATGGCTGTTCAGCCAGCCGAGCTCCATCACATGACGGCTGTCCGCGCCGGAGATCGCGATTTGCCGGACCAGGCGGATCTTCGCCTCGGTCAGCGTGCCGGTCTTGTCGGTGCAGAGCACGTCCATGCTGCCGAGGTCGTGGATGGCGGCGAGGCGCTTCACGATTACCCGCTCCTTGGCCATCCGGAGCGCGCCGCGGGCCAGGGTGACGGAGACGATCATGGGCAGCAGCTCGGGCGTCAGCCCGACGGCCAACGCCAGAGCGAAGAGGAAGCTCTCGAGCAGCGGACGGTGGAACAGAAGGTTGACCAGGAGCACGAAGAGGACGAGGAGCACGGTGATCCTAACGATCAGCATCCCGAACTCATGGATCCCCTGCTCCAGGGCCGCCGGCGGGGGGGTATGGCGCAGTCCGGTACTGATCGCGCCGAGCTGCGTCGCCGGCCCGGTCGCCACGACCAGAAAGGCGGCCGTCCCGCTGACCACGGAGCTCCCCATGAAGGCGGCATTGGATGCGCCGGTGATCTCGGACTCCATCACGCCCTCGGCGATGGCGTGCTTCTCCGTCGGAAAGGCTTCCCCGGTGAGAAGAGCCTCGTTGATGAAGAAATCCTTGGCTTCGACCAGCCTTCCATCCGCGGGGACGAGGTCGCCCGCCGAGAGCAGGACGAGATCGCCGGGCACCAGGGCCTCGGCCTTGATCGTGATCTCGCGGCCGTCGCGCAGCACCCGCTCCATCAGGGCGACGGAGGCCCGGAGGCGATCGGCAGCTTCTTCGGCCCTGTACTCCTGCAGGCTGTCAAGGACGACGCTCAGCAGGACCATCACGGAGATGATGACGAAACTGGCGAGTTCGCCCGTGAGGGCGGAGATCAAGGCGGCGCCGATCAGGATCAGGACGAGGGGATTGCGGAATCGCGACGCCATCTTGAGCGCGAGCCCGTAGCGTCGCCGCCCGCCGAACGCATTGGGACCGTGTCGCAGAAGGCGCGCCGCGGCCTCCTCGGCGCTGAGACCCTTGGGTCCGCTGCCGATCTGCCGCTCCAGCTCGGCCTGCGGCAACTGCCAGAATGGGACGGGTGTGGTGGCCCCGGCGGGCGTAGCAGCATTGTCGCTCATGGTTCCCCGCGGCAGGATTTCGGCCGCCGGACGGCGACGGCAGCCGGCAATGAGATCATAAGCAGCCGGCGGATGATGCCATTGATTTGGGTCAACTTGGTCATCGAGCTCCGGTGCTGGGCTGATGGGGTGGCTGGCGGCGGCATGCTGATCCAGCGCGGAGTTCCGTAAGCCGCGGAATTTATGAGATTTCTGGTGACATGCTGGCGGAGAACACCACCATGCTGGACCTCTGCCGGCATCTCGAATTCAAGATCGCCGCCGTGGGTCGCGAAGGGGTGCTGGGGGTGAGCCTCGATCCCTTGCGCCGCAAGGTCCCACCCCTATACTCCGGCGATGATTCGCAAGCCCGACCGCTGGCGCTCCCTCCGCGCCGGGCGTTATCTCCCGACCTTCGAACCGGACACCGATCTTGGATAGCTGGAGCCCTCAGCAATATCACCGCTATGGCGATGA
>DATHQQ010000128.1:0-2923 GCA_035482595.1 Verrucomicrobiia bacterium | reverse complement strand
GAATCCTCGCCCAAGATGCTCGAGGAGACGAAGAGAAGCTTGCTCATGACAGTTGCTCCAAATTTATTGGCGGCGCCCCTGCGCCTCTGCCGGTCCAGAGATGGGGCTTTATATCCATCAATAGAATTGATAAAATTTAGGCCTCATCCATCGATCCTGTAGATGAATCGTGCTAGAACCGGTCACTCTCGATCAGCTTCGCATCCTCATGGCCATCGCCGAGACCGGCAGCTTCTCGGCGGCGGCCCGGCGCTTGAGCCGGGCCCAATCAGCGGTCAGCCATGCGGTGGTGACCCTGGAAACCGCCTTGGACGTGGCTTTGTTCGACCGCACGGGCCGGGCCCCGAAGCTGACAGAAGCCGGACGGGTCCTGCTCGACGACGCCAAGGCCGTTGTCTCCCGCGCGGAGGAACTGCGCGCCCGCGCCCGGAGCATGGGGCAAGGCATCGAGCCGGAGCTGAGCCTGGCGGTCGATGTGATGTTTCCGACCGATGTGATCATCGAATCGCTGCGCGCGCTGCAATCCGCCTTCCCCTCGCTGCCGGTCACCTTGCATACGGAGGGCGTGGACGCCGTCGATATGCGGGTGCGCGAAGGAACGGTGCTGCTCGGCATCAGCCCGGAGATCGAGCGCCTTCCCGATGACGGTCTCGAGCGCCGCTTCCTGAGCGAGATCACCCTGGTCAGCGTGGTGGCGGCGGAGCACCCGCTCGCCCGCTTTCCCGGGCCGATCCCGATCAAGGAGCTCGAGCGCCATGTGCAGCTCGTGCTCTCCGAGCGCGACTGGCTCGTGGCCCGTGCCCAGGGCAAGCCCGTTTCCTCGGTCTTTCGCGGCGTGGTCAGCCCCCGTGCCTGGCGCTTCGTCGACCTGGGGGCCCGCTACAGCTTTCTGAAGGCCGGCTTCGGTTTCTGCAATATGCCGCTGCATATGGTGGCCGAGGATATTGCCGCCGGGCGGCTGAAGCAGATCGTGATCGAGAGCTGGGGCAAGCCCTCTTTCACCGTGCCGCATTACCTCGTGCTACGGCGCGGCCGCGAACCGGGCAGAGCCGTCTGCTGGCTGATCCGCCACTTGCAGCAGCGCTTCGCAAAGCCGGAGCCTGCCACCGCCCCTGGCGAACCGAAGCAACAGCCGGCGAAACGAGCCTCTGCCAGGTAATTGTCAGCTTCGACCGGCATAGGAAGCGCCCCGCTGCCGAAAGGATGAATTGATGGCCTCTAGCGATCGCGAAGTCGAAATCTGGGACCTGCCGACCCGCATCTTCCATTGGACCCTGGTGATCCTGGTCGGGACCAATCTGTTTCTGATCGGGCCGCGCGGCGGCCTCCAGACCATTCTCCATTTCGTCGCCGGCTATACCATCGCCGGCCTCCTGCTGTTTCGGCTGATCTGGGGATTCGTCGGCAGCCCGCATTCGCGCTTCGCCGATTTCCTCTGCCGCTGGCCGGCGGTGAAAGGCTATCTCGACCGCCTGCTGCGCTTCGATCCGCCGCATAGCGTCGGGCACAATCCTCTGGGCGGCTGGATGATCGCGCTGCTGCTGACCGGGCTGGCCGGCATGATCGGCACCGGCCTCCTCGCCGCCGGCCGGCGCGCCGCGGGGCCATTGGCCGGTCTCATCCCTCTATCCCTGGCCGGGCTGGCGCGCAATCTGCACGTGCTGATCTCCGATCTGCTGATCGCCTTGATCGTGATGCATGTCCTGGGCGTCGTCGTCGAGTGGTTCCTCACCGGCGACAATCTGGTGAAGGCCATGCTGACCGGACGCAAACGCCTGCCGCCGGAGATCGCCGCCGGCGAGAAGAAGGTGGCGCCTGCCTGGCGCGCCATCCTTCTGGCCCTCATTTCCCTGGCCCTGGTGGCCGGGCTCGGCCTCTCCACCGACTACACCCGCACGCGCATCACGCTGCAGCAGACGATCGGCCAGCCGTAAATCTGTCCGGCGTGGCGGATCCCGGCAGACGGAAGGGACGAGCTAGTTCGGCTGGGTCTTGGCCATGCTCGGCCGGGCGCTCATCACCTGCCACCAGCGGCTGAGCTTCGGGGATTTGGCGAGCAGGCTCTGGCCCTCCGGCGTGCCGGAGAAATAGGCCATGACCGGCGCCACATGCAGATCGGCCAGGCTCGGTGCCGTCCCGCAGAGATAGGGGCCCGACGGGT
The DNA here is from genome assembly GCA_035482595.1 of Verrucomicrobiia bacterium. Taxonomy (GTDB): domain Bacteria; phylum Pseudomonadota; class Alphaproteobacteria; order Dongiales; family Dongiaceae; genus DASXQK01. The sequence continues at coordinate 762 of DATHQQ010000128.1, read as the reverse complement.
CGGCCAGATTTTCCAGGGCCGCCACCGAGGTTTCGATCTTCGGCAGCGCCTCGGCGATCACGCCCTCGTCGGTGGCTTGGCCGATCATCGGCATCACCATGCGCTGCCAGACGCATTTTCCGATCAGCGCTGGGTAGGCATAGGAATCGATGACGGAAACGATCTGGGTCATGCGTGCCCGCTGCTTGGGATCCTGGGGCTGGAGCTTCGGGCCGGGAAAGCTCTCATCCACATAGCGCTCGATGGCAGCGGTCTCGTAGAGGGCGAAGCCGTCATGCTCGAAGGCGGGCACCTTGGCGAAGGGCTGGCGGCGCAGATGATCGGCGGCGTTGCCCGCGCCCTGGATGATGTCGACCGCCTCGAGCTTGTAGGGGACGCCTTTCTCCTCCAGCGCCAGGCGTACGCTGCGGGCATAGGTGCTGTAGGCCGGTCCATAGATGATCGGATCGCTCATCGCTGCCTCCATGATTTTCGCGCGGGCGCATGGTAATGCGCCGGCGTCTGTACGCCGCATCAACTCTGCGCGATGCGCCTCCGGGCAATGCAACAGGACCGCGCTTGCACCGGGATCAGATCACCTCGGTCGGCGCCAGATGGCAATCCTCCCCGTCATGCTCGATCTGGATGGTGCAATGGCCGATGCGAAAGCGCGTCTTGAGCTCGACCGCGACGCCGCGCAGGAACTCGTCATGGAGCCCCAGGGCCGGCCGCACGAGATGGGCGGTCAGCGCCGTCTCGGTGGTGCTGATGGCCCAGATATGC
>DATHQQ010000127.1:0-6998 GCA_035482595.1 Verrucomicrobiia bacterium | reverse complement strand
ACGGGTGCGACGGGCGGCACAGGTGCAACCGGCTCGACCGGAGCAACCGGTGCGACGGGCGCCACCGGCGGTACGGGCGCGACGGGCGGTACGGGCGCGACGGGCGGCACAGGTGCGACCGGCTCGACCGGAGCAACCGGTGCGACGGGCGGTACGGGTGCGACGGGCGGCACAGGTGCGACTGGCTCGACCGGAGCAACGGGCTCGACCGGTGCCACTGGCTCGACGGGCGCAACCGGTTCCACCGGCGCGACGGGCAGCACGGGTGCTACAGGCTCGACGGGCGCGACTGGGCCAACGGGCGCGACAGGCACTACCGGAGCAACAGGATCGACTGGTGCTACCGGCTCGACGGGTGCCACCGGTGATACCGGCTCGACCGGCTCGACCGGCTCGACCGGCTCAACGGGCGTTACCGGAGCAACAGGATCGACCGGCGCCACGGGCGCGACCGGTGCCACGGGCAGTGGGGATACGGGCGCCACGGGTTCGACCGGTGCAACAGGGTCGACCGGCGCCACAGGGTCGACCGGTGCGACGGGCAGTGGGGATACAGGCGCCACGGGTTCGACCGGTGCCACTGGCTCGACAGGCGCGACCGGCAGCACGGGTGCCAAGGGCGGCACCGGCTCGACCGGTTCGACCGGCGCGAAGGGTTCGACCGGCGCGACCGGCAGCACGGGCGCGAAGGGCGGCACCGGTTCGACGGGCGCAAAGGGCAGTACCGGTTCCACGGGCGCGACCGGTGCGAAGGGTTCGACCGGCGCCACCGGTGCGAAGGGCAGCACCGGCTCCACCGGTGCGACTGGTGCGAAAGGTTCGACCGGCGCCACGGGCTCGCGCGGGGCCACGGGTTCCACCGGTGCCCGCGGACCGACGGGTTCCACAGGTGCCCGTGGGCCGACGGGTTCCACCGGTGCCCGCGGGCCGACGGGTTCCACGGGTGCTCGCGGACCCACGGGCGCGAGAGGCCCGACAGGTGCGCAAGGCCCGAAGGGTGACCGCGGTGCACAGGGCGCCACCGGTGCCCGCGGGCCGGCGGGTCCCCGGGGCCCGAAGGGCGACCGCGGTGCCCAAGGCGCCACCGGTGCCACCGGCACGCGAGGGCCGACCGGTCCCACAGGCCCCCGCGGCTTCCTGTCAGCGGTGCAGGGCGCGACCGCTGCTGCGGCGGCAGCGTTCCAGCGGACCCCCGCCGCCGGCCATGGCGCGACCGGTGCGGCCAATCCGCTGACGGCGCCGATCACCCAGCACACCACGCTGGGCCACCTGAACACCGCCTTCTCGGCGGGCTTCCTGCCAAGTGCGACAGGCAGCTCGACCGGCAAGCAGAGCGCAGCACCTCTGGCGGGCAGCGGACAGACGTCGGACGCGCTCGCCGCGCATACCGGCGCCCTGGCCGGCACCCTCGCCAACCTCAAGCCAAGCCTCGCGGCCGGCGATCGGCTCGACCTCAGCCACGCCCTCGCCGGCGCGCCGCTGGCGCATGATCTGACGAATGTCGGCGGCGTCGTCACCGGCCTCAGCAGAGGTCTGCACCCGCAAGGGTCCAGCCAGGCAGGCAAGTCGACCGTCGAAAATACGGGTGCCGCCGGCCAGCCTGTCCCGCAGACTCATGGCAGCGGCAAGCTCGATGTCATCGACCTCCTGAAGCACAACCCGCTGATCCCGCCCTCGAGCTGATCCGGGGGCCGAATCGGATGGATGGGCGCGGAGCGCGCGCCAGAGCAAGATCGGGTCGGCTTGAATTCAAGCTGACCCGCGAATCTAGCTCTGCTCTAGGCCGCCAAACCTGCTATCCGGATCTGGACAACCCTCTTCTTGCGGCCCGGGCTCCGGGGAGAGCGAGTGAAATGGGCAGAGAGAACGAAGCCGCGCCCGGTTCTTCCCCGACGGCTGCTCGCGGGCGAATCCAGCGTCGCGCGTTCCTGCAGTTGGCCGCCGTCCTGGTTCTGTGCCCGCGGCTCATCCGTGTGGCCGGCGCGGCCGATCCTTCGACAGCAACGAGCCTGCTGTCCGCCTCTCTGGAGCTGACGGGCGACTGGGGCGCATCGCCGCGTCAAGCGGCCGCAATCGTCATCACGCGCATGCGGGAGGTGTCTCTGGATGGGATTCGCCTGCTATCCGATCGGCAGCCCGACAGGGTTCGCGTCGATGAGCATAGCTCGGGCTCGCCGGCCATCTGGCTTCACGACGAGCCCCGCAAGACGGCCTGGATCATCGTCGACATCGGCGGCCGCGACTGGTGCAAGCTTGCCTATCAGTTCGGCCATGAGCTCGGGCATGTCCTGGCCAACAGCTGGGAAGCGACGGCGAAGCCGCAGCCGCCGACCCAGTGGCTGGAAGAGGCCATGGTCGAAGCATTCTCGCTCCGCGGCCTGGGCCTGCTCGCGGCGAGCTGGGAGAAGAACCCGCCCTTCACTGGCGATGCGCCCTTCGCCAAGGCCATCCGGCAATACCGGGCCGACATCATCGAAGGCTACAAGAAGCCCGGCGAGCCGAAGCCCGGGGCTGAATTCGCCGACTGGTTCCGCCAGAACCGGAGCGCGCTGGAGAACGGCGGCGGTCTCACCCAGGCCGAGGGCCCCGCGATCCTGGCGATTCTGGCCGAGCTCGAACGCGGACCCGCCGCCGTCGAGGATCTCGGCGCGCTCAACCGCTGGCCCGCGCGCAGTGCCGCCCCGCTCGAGCAGTATCTGGCCTTGTGGCAGGCGAGCTGCGCCCAGCTCCAGTCGCCCGGCCGGCTGCCGACGAGGCTGAAAACGCTGTTCCAGCTTGGCTGAGGGACCTTCCCAGTGACGCTTTCGGGCGGCTCGGGCGAACCTATTGCGCGGTCGGCTTCCGGAGGTTGTCGGGCGTGCTGCTCACCACCATCGTCTGAGCGCCACGGACGATATAGAGAGGGTTGCCGTCCTGGTCCCATCTGCCTTCCACGCGGATGGCCGATGCGACGGTCAGCTTGACCCGGATGACGGACCCGTCCACGAGCTTGACTTCGCTCCACTTCTCGAGGGCTTCGTCGACGGCGACTTCGACGCCGTCCACCGTCTCGTTGTTCGGCGGGATCTGCACCTTCACGTGGCGTTCTGCCATGATAACCCTCTTTATGTGCGAGCCAAGGAACTCGAGAGCCCTTTGCCCTGGAGGCGCCTCGGCGCCGATATCGGGAAGCCGCAAGCTAGCGCCGGAAAGGCGCCACATTGTTCAAAATTGAACGTCTCTTGTCATTTCATTTCAAATGACTATAGGCCAGTCTGTGATCCAGAATCCATCGTAGCACGCCAGGGAAAGGGGGTCCGCTATTATCGACGATTGCCGATTCGCGACCACGGCCTCATCCGGGGGCTGGCGCAAGCAGGGGACCGACCTGTCGGGCCAGTGGCCGTCAGGTCCATGGCCGTCAGGTCCGTGGCCGTCGGGTCCAGCGCAGCCGGTGGTTGCGGGTAGCGACAGATGACCGAGGGCAAGCGCCTCTGCCTCAATATGATCGTCAAAAACGAGATGGCGAATCTCGAGCGCTGCCTCGCTTCCGTCGCCGATCACATCGCCTGCTGGGTGATCGGCGATACCGGCTCCACCGATGGCACGCAGGATTTCATCAGCGCCTTCTTCGCCCGGCGCGACCTGCCCGGCGAGCTGCACAGCTTCCCCTTCCACAATTTCGAGCAGGCGCGCAATGCGGCCCTCGCCTTCGCCGAGGCGACGCCGCTCGGCTACGACTACCTGCTGCTGGACGATGCGGATATGGAGCTGGTGGTGGAGGATCGCGACTTCCGCTCCCGGCTGGATGCGCCCGGCTACCGGCTCATGCAGCGGACGGAAGGGGGTCTCACCTATGCCAACACCCGTCTTGCCCAGCGCAACATCGGCGTCCGCTACCACGGCGTGACCCATGAATATCTCGACGTGCCCGGCGGGGTGCAGGATCTGACGGGCGTCTGGTACAAGGATCATGCCAGCGGCTCGAACCGGGTGGACAAGTTCGAGCGCGACATCAGGCTGCTGTCGAAGGCTCTGAAGAAGGAGCCGGACAATCAGCGCTATTGGTTCTATCTCGCCCAATCCTATCGCGACGCCGGACGGACGGCCGAGGCGGCGAAGACCTATCTCAAGCGGGCGGAGATGGGAGGCTGGGACGAAGAGGCGTGGTATGCGCGGCTGTCGGCGGCGCGCTGCCTGCGGACGCTGGGCGACGAGGGCGGCTTCCTCAGGGAGGCCATCGCCGCCTTCAATCAACGCCCGCAACGCGCCGAGCCGCTCTACGATCTGGCGCGCTTCTATCGCGACCGCGGCATGAACGATGCGAGCCTGCTGTTCGGCGAGCCCGGCGTTGCCGTGCCGCGTCCCGACGACATCCTTTTCCTTGAGGATTTCGTCTATACGACGGGTCTGCAGGAAGAGTATTCGATCGCGGCAAACTATGCCCGCGACCCGATACGCCGGGACCGCGGCCATGCCGCCTGCAACTGGCTGGCACTCAGCCGGGATGTTCCGGTGGGCTCGCGCGACCTGGCCTGGTCGAACCTGTTCTACTATGTCGAGCCCGCCATCCGGATGATGCCGTCCTTCATGGCGCGTCCGATCGGATTTGCGGCGCCCGAGGGCTATCGCGTGCTGAATCCCTCGGTCGTGCGCCGAGGCGAGCAGATCTTCCTCGTGCAGCGCACCGTCAACTACACATTGACGGAGGATGGCCTGCGCTACCAGACCGCCGACAATGCGCCGATCCGGACGAGGAATTTCCTGCTCCGGCTCAGCCCGGAGCTGGAGATCGAATCCTCCGGCGAGATCCTGCCGCCGGCCGACATGCCGCCTCCCGCCTATGGTCTCGTCATTGGTTTCGAGGATATGCGGCCCTTCCTGTGGCGCGGCGAACTCTGGTGCTCGGCTTGCATTCGCGAGCTGACGCCGGAGGGATGGTGCGAGCAGGTGCTGGCGCGCATCGACACCAGCGCGGCGGATTCCTATCGCCTGACCGATTGGCGCGTGCTCCATCCGGTAGGTCCGCGGGTGCATGAGAAGAACTGGATGCCCCAGGTCGTTGGCCACAAGCTGCAGTTCGTCTATCTCTGCGACCCGACCCGCCTGGTCGACGAGAAGGCGCGAACCATCGCCCAGACCACGCCGGCGATCGCGGCGGCGAATTTCCGCGGCGGCTCGCAGCTCATCGCCTTCGACGGCGGCTGGCTCGCCTTGATTCATGAGGTGCAGTGGAAGGCCGCCATGGGGCGGCGCTTCTATCACCATCGCTTCGTCTGGTTCGACCAGGCGGGCGTGCTGCGCGGCATCAGCCGCCAGTTCTACTTCCACAGCAAGGGAATCGAGTTTGCCGCCGGGCTTGCCTGGCATCCCGACGGCGAGCGGCTGCTGATCTCCTATAGCGTCGCCGACGCCGAGGCCTGGATCGCGACGGTCAGTTCCGAGGAAATCCGGCGCCTGCTGGAGGATGTCTCCCGGCTGCGCTCGGCCCGGCCCGAAACCGGAGAGCAGGCGGCACCCGATCCCCTGCTATGGCGAGCTGCCCAAGGGGTAGCGGCCGGTCCGCCGGCTGCCGCGGCGAGCGCGCGGGACGAGGAGATCGGGGCAAAGGCCGAGGAGGACGGGGCGGCCATGGCGGGAAGGGATGAGGCATCGACGCGCACGGCCCTCCCCGATGAAGGTTGCTCCATCCAAGAGATATTCTCCAGCCTGGCGCCGTTTCTCAGCGCCGGCGATTCGCCCGAGGAGCGACGCCGGCTGTCGCAGGCGTTCGACGCGCGGATCGCAGAATTTTTGAGCTTCGACGGGGCGGCCGCCCTGCCGCAGATCCATTGTTTCTATCAGGTCCTCTCCGACAATGCGGAACATCATGACTTGACGGCGGCGGTGGCCTCGATGCGGGCGGCGGGACATCCCGTTCGGGTCTGGACCTATTCGCCGGAGAAGCTCAAATTCCTGGTGCCCTATGGGGTCGAGCTCAGCGCCGCGGAGGATGTGCTCTCGCGCAACCTCTTCAATCGGATCGTCGCCGGATCGGAGATCAGATATTTCAGCGACATCTTCCGCTATGCCGCCCTCTATGAACATGGCGGGTTGTGGATGGACAGCGATGTCGTCCTGCTGCGCCCCTTTCCCTTTCACGGCGATCATTTCCTCAATCTGCAATGGCGCGGCGGCAATGTCGGGCATTTCATCTGCGGCAACGTCATCTATGCCCGGCCGCACAGCCCGCATCTGCGGAACCTCTATGAGATCTCGATCGATCGTTTCTTTGGATCGAGCGAGAGGGTCTTCGGGGAAGTCGGGCCCCTGCTGCTGTCCAACTATGTCGCCTCGCCCGCCGGCGCCGAACTCAGGGACCGGCTGTTCAGCCCGGTGTTCTTCAATCCCATCGACTGGACGGAGGTCGACCGGTTCGACCGCCCCATCGCCGATCTGGCGGCCTATCTGAACGACGAGCGGGTCTTCGGCGTCCATCTGTGGAACGCGCGCACCCATCTGCGTCCCGAGGCGGGGGAGACCTCCCTCATCTCGCTTCTGTCCGACCCGCTCGGAAGCTATCCCAGCCTGACCAATCTCGCCGACCGCTTCGACACGGACAAGAACCGCATCACCGGCAACCGCCATGCCTATGCCCGGGTCTATGACCGGCTGCTCGCGGGCCGGCGATTTTCCCTGCGGCGGCTGATGGAGATCGGGCTTTGCCGGGGACTGGCGGAAGGAAACCAGGGGGCCATCCCCTCAGTGGAGCTCTGGCAGTCGTTCTTTCCCTTCTGCCATATCTTCGGCGTCGACCTCACCGATTTCTCGCGTTTCAACAGCAAGCGCTTCACCTCCCTCGTCGGGGACCAGTCGCAGCTGGAGGCGCTTCGTTCGGTGGCCGCCAAGATCGAGCCGGGCTCGCTGGAAGTCATTGTCGACGACGGCAGCCATGCATCCTTCGACCAGCAGCTGACCTTGCGCGAGTTCTTCCCCCTCTTGGCGCCGGGCGGCTGGTACTTCATCGAGGATCTCGACTG
>DATHQQ010000126.1:0-4373 GCA_035482595.1 Verrucomicrobiia bacterium | reverse complement strand
CCGGCCGATGCGGAGCAGAAACCTGTACCGGCGATCCTGGAATATCTGCCCTACCGCAAGCGCGACGGCACCGCGGAGCGCGATCACCTAACCCACCCCTATTTCGCCGGCAATGGCTATGCCTGCATCCGCGTCGACATGCGCGGCTCGGGCGAATCCGATGGGCTGCTGGACGACGAGTATCTGAAGCAGGAGCAGGACGACTGCCTCGAAGTCCTGACCTGGATCGCGGCCCAGCCCTGGTGTACCGGCAGCATCGGCATGATCGGCATCTCCTGGGGCGGCTTCAACGGGCTGCAGGTGGCGGCCCGCCGGCCGGCGGAGCTGAAGGCGGTGATCTCCCTCTGCTCCACCGACGACCGCTATGCCGACGACATCCATTTCATGGGCGGGTGCCTGCTGAACGACAATCTGCAATGGTCCTCGGTGATGCTGGGGTACATGTCGCGCACGCCCGACAAGGCGCTGCTCGGCGATGCCTGGCGCGATGTCTGGGTGAGGCGCCTCGAGCATCAGCCGCTGCTGGTCGCCCATTGGCTGCGCCATCAGCGCCGCGACGAGCTCTGGAAGCATGGCTCCATCTGCGAGGATTGGAGCGCCATCACCTGCCCCGTCTATCTGGTGGGCGGCTGGGCCGACGGCTATTCCAATACGATTCCGCGCATGCTGGCCCATTTGCAATGCCCCAAGAAGGGGCTGATCGGCCCCTGGGCGCATAAATATCCCCATTTCGCCAAGCCCGGCCCGCAGATCGGCTTCCTCCAGGAATCGCTGCGCTGGTGGGACAAATGGCTGAAGGGCATCGAGACCGGAATCATGGACGAGCCGCAATACCGGGTCTGGATGGAGGAGCCGGAACGTCCGCTCGCCTACTACGACGAACGGCCCGGCCGCTGGGTCGCCGAGCCGCAATGGCCGAGCCCCAATGTCGAGGTCCGCCTTCTGGCGCTGAATTCCGGCGGCCGGCTGGCGGAGAAGCCGGCGCCGGAGGGCGTCGTCGAGACCCTCTCGCCGCAATCGGTGGGGGAAGGCTGCGGCGCCTGGTGCGGCTTCGGCATCGGACCCGAACGCCCGCTCGATCAGCGCGCCGATGACGGCCGCTCCCTCTGCTTCGACAGCGAGCCTCTGCCCGCGCGCCTGGAGATCATGGGTGCGCCCCAGGTGACTCTCGAGCTCTCGGTCGACCGCCCGGCGGCCTTCGTCGCCGTGCGGCTCAATGAGATCGCCTCCGACGGCGCGGTGACCCGCATCACCTACGGGTTGCTGAACCTCACCCATCGCGACAGCCATGAGCATCCCGCGGCCCTGGTGCCGGGCCAGCGCTACAAGGTCACGGTCGTCCTCAACGACATCGCCCACGGCTTCGCCGCCGGCAACCGCATCCGAGTGGCGATCTCCACCAGCTATTGGCCCTTGGTCTGGCCCTCGCCCGAACCTGTGACCCTGAAGATCTTCACTGGTGCCAGCCGCCTCGAGCTGCCGGTGCGCGAGCCGCGGGCTGAGGATGCCAAGCTCCGCCCCTTCGCCGCGTCCGAGGGCGCGGAGCCCCTCGCCAAGACCTATCACCGTCCCTCCAAGGGCCGGCGCTGGATCGAGCGCGACATCGGCGCCGGAACCTCGACCTATTGCATCGAGGAGGATATGGGCCGCTCCACCATCGAGCATATCGGGCTGGAGACGGATTTCGTGCAGCGCGAGGCCTACCGGATCCGCGACGACGATCCGCTCTCGGCCGAGATCGAGATCGCCTATTCGATCGCCATCGGCCGCGGCGATTGGAAGACCCGCAGCGAGACCCGAACCCTGATGCGCGCCGACAAGACCCATTTCATCATCGAAGCGAGCCTGGATGTCTATGAAGGGGAGAAGCAGCTCGTGAAGCGCCGCTGGAACGAGCGCATCCCGCGGGATTTCAACTGACTTCCCCCCTTCCCCCTCGCCCCCGAGGGGGAAGAGGGCCGGGGCGAGGGGTATATCGAACCGGCGAGACGTCGGGCCGCGTTTTTGCTTAGTCTTTCGGGCACCCGCCGTCCGAGCGCCCGACGGCAAGGTCACGACCCGAGGGAGGAACAAGATGAAGCTGGGCCTGTTCCTGATGCCGCTGCATCCGCCGCACCGGCCGATGCATGAGACCATCGCGGAGAATACCGACAAGATTCTTCACGCCGATGCCCTGGGCTTCAACGAGGTCTGGGTCGGCGAGCATTTCTCGGCCAGGACCGAGCCCCTCAGCTCGCCGATGATGTTCATGGCCTCGCTGATCCATCGAACCAAGAACCTGACCTTCGGCACCGGCGTCATCGGCCTGCCCAACCATCATCCGGTCATCGTCGCGGCGGAGGCGGCGCAGTTCGACCATATGAGCCGCGGGCGCTTCATCTTCGGCTTCGGCCCGGCCGGGCTCTCCAGCGACCACGAGCTCTTCGGCAACACCGATCCCGCCATCCGCAACGAGCGGCTGATGGAATCGATCGACACCATCGTGAAGCTCTGGACCCAGGAGACGCCCTACGACATCAAGGGCAAGCACTGGCATGTGAAGCTGACCGAGGAGATCGTGCCGGAGCTCGGCATCGGCTATCTGCCGCGCACCTTTCAGAAGCCCCATCCGCCCATCGCCATTTCGGCCATGTCGCCTTTTTCGGAGAGCGTCAAGACGGCGGCCAAGCGCGGCTGGAGCCCGATCAGCGCCAATTTCATGCCGGAATATTCCGTGGGAAGCCACTGGAAGAAGTATCTGGAGGGCTGCCAGGAGGTAGGCCGCGAGCCCGACGGCGCGGACTGGCGGGTGGCCCGCAATATCGTGGTCGGCGAGAGCGATCAGCAGGCGCTCGACTGGGCGCTCGATCCCAAAGGCAGCAACCACTACTACTTCTCCTATCTCTGGGAGGCCCTGAAGCGGGCGAATTACACAATAGTCATGAAGCCCGATCCCAAGATGCCCGATACCGGGTTCACCGCTGAGCAGCTCATCAAGAGCATGGTCGTCTACGGCTCGGCCGAGACGGTCGCCCAGAAGATCCTCGACCTCCGGCGCCGCACCGGCCCTTTCGGGACGCTGCTGATGGCCTCCATGGATGGCAGCGGCCCGAACCGGGAGCGCGAATGGGAGACGATGCGCAGGCTCGCCACCGCCGTCATGCCCGCGCTGCGCGCCGAGCTCACCCCGGCGGGGCGGCGACGACCTCGAAGTGCTCGACCAGGGGATTGAAGACCGTCAGGAACTTCTCGTCCTCGGGATAATAACGCGATTTCATATAGTCCTCGCCGGCGAAGGCTTTGACCGATTCGATCGAGTCCCACATGGTCATGGTAAGGAACTCGACCTGATCGCCGATGTCGCGGCAGAGGAGATAGACGCCCTTGCAGCCCGGCGTCTTCGCATAGTCGCCGAGGCCGGTCTTTTGGAGATAGCCGACATAGGCCTCGCGCTTGGCCTTCGGCACCGGGCCGCGCCACATGCGGATGATCATTTTCCATCCTCCATCTCGGGGTTGATCGCGCAATCTTGTATCATCGACACCGCCACTTGGCGGTAACGACGGTTTTCCGCCAGCCAGAATTGGGTTAAGGCTTGCAGCCAAGGTTGCCTTTGTCCCGAGGTTCCGATGACCCTTGTCTTCCCCTCCCGCTCGCTGAAGCCCGCCCTCGCCGGCCTCACTCTGGCTTTGCTGACCGCCTGCGCGAGCCAGCCGGCCCGGGCGCCCGCGGCGGCGAGCGCACCGGCGGCACCCAGCGCCGGCACGGCCGCCGCGCCGGCCATGTCGGCCACGCCCAGCGGCAGCTTTGCCGACTGGCTGCAGGGCCTGCGCCAGGAGGCGGCGGCGAAGGGTATTTCCCAGCAGACGCTGGATGAGGCCCTGGCCGGGCTCGAGCCCGACCAGAAGGTGCTGGATCTCGACCGGAGCCAGCCGGAATTTACCATCACCTTCGCCCAATACCGCGACCGGACCGTGACCAAGCAGCGGGTCGACCAGGGTCGCAATCTGCTCGACGAGTATCGCCCGCTGCTGGACAAGATCGCCGTCACCTATGGAGTTCAGCCGCCCTTCATCATCGCGCTCTGGGGGGTCGAATCCGATTATGGGCGGTTCACCGGCGGCTATTCGGTGATCAAATCCCTGGCTACGCTCGCCTATGGCAGCAGCCGGCAGGAGATGTTCCGCGCCGAGCTCATCGATGCGCTCACCATTCTCCAGCAAAAGAACATCACGCCGGAGGCCATGACCGGCTCCTGGGCCGGGGCCATGGGACAATCCCAGTTCATGCCCTCGAGCTATCTCAAATATGCGGTCGACTACACCGGCGATGGAAGGCGCGATATCTGGACCGATCAGGCCGACGTCTTCGCCTCCATCGCCAATTATCTCGCC